>JBJEJE010000135.1:0-38996 GCA_051877755.1 Lachnospiraceae bacterium
TGGAATATGTTATGCCAATGTACCTGCGTCCGGCATCACCCCTTCAAAGCGTCCCCTTTAAATTAACTAAACAGGGATTTCAGAAAGGAGAATACTATGGACGATTTTAATGATATGAATATCGTGGACACAAAAGAAGAAACGGACAAGAAATGTCCCCAGTGTGGCGGAGTTATGGATTTTGACCCAGCCACCGGCAACTTAAAGTGTCCATACTGCGATTACGAGGAAACCATTAAGGTACAGGAGGAAGCACCTAAGAAAGCAGAAGAATTAGATTTTTATGAGGCGGAGCACACTGCCAACAAGGACTGGGGCGTAGAGACCAAGACAGTTCTTTGTAAAGCCTGCGGTGCCGAGTCCATTTATGATGCATTACAGACCTCTGCCGTCTGCCCATTCTGCGGCTCTAATCAGGTTATGGAAGCCAACGATGAGGATACCATTGCTCCAGGCGGTGTGGTTCCATTTAAAATTACTGATAAACAGGCAGCAGAATTATTCCAGAAATGGATCAAGCGCAGATGGTTCTGTCCAAAGCTTGCCAAGGACAGTGCAAAACCAAAGCGTTTCAAGGGCATTTATCTTCCATACTGGACTTTTGATACAGACACCTTTTCTTCCTATCAGGGAGAATATGGTATTGACCATACAAGAAAGAACAGTAAGGGAGAAACCTATACCGAAACTGACTGGCACAGGACTTCCGGTACTCATAAGGAATTTATTGATGATGAACTGGTACTGGCCTCTAAGAATCACGATATGTCCATCCTCCGGAGTCTGGAGCCATTTGATACCGAGAACAATAAGGCATACAAACCGGAATACATTGCAGGTTTTGTTGCAGAACGTTACTCCCTCGGATTAAAGGATGCGTGGACAAACGCCATGTCTTCCATAAAGGAAAAATTAAAACGCCATGTATCAGACGAGATACGAACCAGACACCACGCTGACCGCGTCCGCAATGTGAAACTTAGTACGGATTTCAGCAACATTACATACAAATACCTGTTATTACCAATCTGGGTATCCAACTTTAAATACAACGATAAGGTATACCAGTTCATGGTAAACGGACAAACCGGTAAGGTTTCTGGCAAGACACCGATTTCCATTCCAAAGGTTATTATCACTGTAGTGGCAATCATTGCTATCATTGCAATCTTGTACTATCTTGGAGTATGGAATTAAGGAGGCACTATGAAATACGTACCAATTATTATTGTTTTAGTTCTGATACTTGCCATTATTATTGCAATTTTCTGTGGCGTACGTTATCTGCAGAAAAAAACCAGAGAAGTATCCAGAGCATTATTTGGCACTGAGGATATCACCAAAGCGGCAAAACATATGAAACAGGAATATTCCACCACACCTAAGTCCGTATCCGCCATGACAAGCCTTCTTCTGCCAAAGATTGTTTCGGACTTTCCGGATTTCCAGTATAACGAGATGAAAGACCGGGCAGAAAATGTATTAACGGGATATTTACAGGCTGTAAGTGCAAGGAATGTATCCCTGATGAAGGACGGCAATACCGAACTGCAGCAGCAGCTCGAAAATCACATCCAGATGCTTTCCGCAAAGGATTTACAGGAACATTTTGACCAGGTTAAAATACACCGAACCGAGATTTCCCAGTACCGGAAGACTGCCGGAAGATGCATTATCACCTTCCAGTCTGCATTAGAATGTTATCACTATATCTCAACAGTAAATGATTCCGCCTCTGTACAGGAAGGTTCTAAGGAATACAAATACCAGACCAAATACAATACGGATTTAATCTATATCCAGGACCGGAATCTGGTGGAAAATGAGCTGGACAATGCATTAGGTGTCAACTGTCCAAACTGCGGTGCTCCGCTTTCATCGCTGGGTGCAAAAGTCTGTGAGTATTGTGGCACACCGATTGTTGAAATCAACATTCATGCATGGTCCTTCAGCAATATCGAAGAAGTGAACTGACAGATTTCATACACCCCGTCTGATTACCTAACTAAGTAATCAGACGGGGTGTTGTTTTGAAAGCCTTTATCTTCTAACCTCTAACAGTTTATTTTTCAGCTCATTCTCTATACGGTTAAGTTCTACCTCCGCAGCCTGCCGTTTTGCACTGCCTTCTTTCTGAATCTGAATTGTCTCCTCAATGGTACTGATCAAATTCTGGTTAACCTTCTGCAAGGTTTCGATATCCACGATACCACGGTTTGATTCTTTTGCCGTTTCGATTGTATTACTCTTTAGCAGTTCTGAATTTTTCACCAGCATGGCATTGGTGGCATCGGTAATCTCTCTTTGCATCTGCAATACCTTCTGCTGAGTGTTTAGACCTACTGCAATTACAAACTGGCTCTTCCATACCGGAATGGTATTCAGGATTGCAGTCTGGATTTTATCCACCAGCATTTTATCGTTATTCTGAATCAGTTTAATCTGTGGGGCAGACTGGATTGCAATGGTTCTGCTAAGCTCCAGATCATATATCTTCTTTTCAAAGCGGTCCACTGTTTCTTCAAAATCCTGTACCAGCTGTGCATTCATCGGGTCACCACTGGTTTGTGCCTCCGACCGGAGCTTTGGAATGGTCACCTCTTTCATTTCCTGCACCTTTTCCTTACCGGCAGCAATATACAGCCCCAGTTCCTTAAAACACTTAAGGTTCTCCTGATACATGATATCAAACATACCAATATCCTTTAACATATCCATACGGGCTTTTTCCAGGGCTCCCTCAATACGGTCAATCTGTACCTCCGCCTTGGTGTAACGCTCCTTAAGCTTCTTCAGGCTATGAGCTGCATTTTTCACAATCGGAAGCTTATCCATAAGTCCGTCACCGCCAAGCTTTCCTACGTCTAAACTCTTTACCTCAATAACTAAGTCCGAAAGAAGGTTTCCCACCTCTCCTCCGTCCTTTGATTTTACATTAGTGAGTATGGAATCTGCAAACTCGGTCAACTGTCTCTGGGCACCAATTCCATACTGCACCGTGGTCTGGGTATCCATAAAATCAATTTCATTTTTGATTTCCTCAATCCGGGTTCTTTCCTCCGGTGTGAATTCCACCTGCTGCAATTGGGCAGCCTCCACGTTTACCATTTCATTTTTGGATTCTGACTCTGCGTTTTTTGCCCCTGCCAGGCTTTCTAATGTAATCTCTGACATAATATCCTCCTTTATTGTAAATAATCTATTATTTTTTTCATGGCATCATATTCCGGCATATTCATGACTGCTGTCACCTGTTCCGGAATTCCGGTTACTCCGCCCTCTCCACCTGCAGAAGAAATATCATAACTGCTGGTGCGAAAACCATGTTTTTCCCATGCAATCTGCTGGATTCTCTCATCCGAAAGTGCTTCCAGCCCAGCTTTTCCACTGTCATTCAACGCAATATAAATGTGGGTGGACCACACCGTTGGAGAAGGATAAATCATCACTACATCATCCTTTATTTTTGCATACTCCTCCGGTTTCTCTGCGGCATACTCCAACAGCTGGCTTTCATATCCTGCAATCATAGGCTTGGCACCGACTCCCATCCGCAGAAACTGGCTGAACAAATCCGAAGATGATGTTTCCATATATCCAAGCTTTGAAAAGATATTTTTTAACTGTGGTAAAATTTTTTCAACTGACTGGGCATCCACCGTCTGACCACCATTTAAAACATTAGCAAGTAATGCTGCAAACATATTACCGGAATTAGAACGAACCGGATCGGTAGTATCTACCGACATACTTCCATACAATTCGGGCAGCCCCACATCGCTCCATTTTGTATCCTTACTGATATAATCCGTAAGCTTTTCCATGTCTGCATAATATACGCCATCACGCTGTGATACAACGCCTTCTTTTATCAATGCATCCACTACGATTTTATGGGAATATAATACAATCGGTGTATTAAAGATAATCTCATCCGACACCGGATTCCCATAAACGTCCTGATAGTATTCCAAAGCGGTCTGACTGGATGGAAACAGGTAATCCTTCCCCTCATGGTTCTCTGTCACCATATCTAAGGAACCTGCCCGGGCATATTCAAATTCTATATGGTAATCCTTTTTTAAAACTGCAGCCACCTCTTCATCCTCAAAGAGCCCGATTTTCTCGCCTCCAAGATATCCTGTTAAAGTGGTGGTTGTTGTCTGATTTTTATATAAGTAGTAACCACCGCCCGCTAAGATTACAATCAGCAAAACGATAGCACCAATAATCTTTGATTTCATTTATGTACTTCCTCCATTTTCACAGTCTGTTCTAACAGGCGCATCTGTGCATCCATATCCATCATTTCATTCCGCAGCAGCTTTTGAAACTGCTGGTCAAATGCCACATTAAGTGTCTGTAAGGACTTTAGCGTATCTTCCTTCAGCTTCATCACATCTGCCGTATTCAGCTTCGTATCCTCCAATTCCACATACCGTTTTAAAATAGAGGCTGCCGTATCCTGATAATAATCAATAAACTGTCTGGCAAGCTTAATTTTATCCGGATGCTCCTCCAGATAAAAAATAATGGTTCCCGCAGTCTGGTTTAGTTTTTCTGCCTCTTCTTTTATTATCTGATTACTGATTTTCCGAAGCGCCTTCTCAATTGCATCATGATCCTCCCTTGCATCGGACAGATATTTCTCCAGTTCTTCCCCATCCGGCAGCTCATCAAAGGAAATGCTTCCAATCCGGCGTACTGGTTTTAACAGAAGTGTAAAACCTGCATAACTGCCAGTCGCCAGAATGACATCCATCCAAATACTCCATTGCAGCCCAAACAACAGAATCAAAAATACAACACCTGCTAAAATTCCTGCACCAATTCCTGCGAGAAACTCTTTTCCCTTACTTCCTCTCAAAACCATCTTACCTTTCGTTACAATATTTTCATGGCAGTTAATTATATCCTTTCACACTGCGAAATGCCGAAACCAAATCTTTTCTTCCATCAAATACTTTGGCATTGGAAAGCTTTGCCAGCCCCTCTAACTGTGTGGAATCGGAATCTCCAAACATAATGGAAAAAACCGGAACATTTAAATTATTCTTTCTATACTCTTCTTCAAACTGCTGCTTGTTGTCATCCATAGATAGTCCATCCGTCATCAATATGATGGCAGGTGTATAATTCTCTAATTCGTAATTCTCTGTCAGAATCCGGATTCCTTCCTCTATTGCCACATAAATGTCCGTTCCTCCGCCCGTTTCTTCCGACTCTACAAGATGGTAGAGACTCTCTAAATTGTCTGCATCTGATTCTTCTGTCTGATAAATGTTTAATACCTCATCATCAAAAGTAATAATAATATCAATTTCCTCTTCCTCTGCCTGTAACAGATTTTTCTCTGCATTTTCCTGAAGCAGAATCTGGCTCATGGCTTCCACCAGCTGATCTCTGCCCTCGCCTTCCATACTGCCGGAATAGTCCAGACAGTAAACATTTAAGGATGGTTTCCGGAAACTTGTCTGATAAAGGTTTAATGCTTTCATCAATACAGTTTCCGATGGCATGGAAATCGGAGAGAGAATCTTTTCGGTATCAATCCCCCAGTCTGTATTAAAGATTTCCTTATTTTCCTCAGAAACCCCATCCATGCTGATTCTCCGTCCGGTTTTCTCAATGGCATTCTGGGCTTTTTCTGATAACAGGTATTCCTGTACTTTTTGAAATGCCTCTTGTTTCTTTTCATCTCCATGATCCACATATCCGAGAGGAGAGTCTGCAAGACTTAATCCATCATATGGATATACCACATACAGCGGTTCTTTTCCTTGCTGCACCAGTTCCTGATTTGCATCAATAATCAGGCATTCATAATTGACCATGGCATCAAAATCTCCGGCTAAAAACATATCCTTTAACCAGTCAGAACTGCCGGAACTTCGGTCTACTCCGGATAAAAGTTCTGAAATGTCTTCTTTTAATCTGGCACTGTCCAGATCCGCTTCTGACAATGCCTCACTCTTTCCAAGCAGTGCATAAAGAAAACCAATGTATGCACTGGCACCACTGTTAGACTGGGTGGCACTAGTCATACAAAATGAAAGTTTTCCGGAACGAATCGCCTCTAAAATATCCTGCACTGATACATCCTTACCTACAAATCCCAGCTGCTCTGCTAAAGATTGTTTAATCCCAAAAACAACCGGTGTGGTAGAAATGGACTCATTATATTTAACTAAATGATTGGTATCCCCTAACGAAATCCAAAGACTGGATGCCGGCCAGACTGCATCATACTCTGACGCACCTTCCTTTAGACAGTTCATAATATCCACAGAACCCTTGTAGGTCATCTCAATATTCACTCCTGTTTCCTTACCGCAGGCAGTCAGTACTTCTGCCAGTTCCTTATTCTCGGAACCGGAAAGAATCCGTATAGTCTCGCCTCCCATTTTCCCAGAAAAAGAGGAATCCGACGTACCGGCATCGGATCCATTGCTTCCAAATGAGCATCCTGAAAGCAGGGAAATAAGTAAAACAATCACTATATAACAACTTACTTTTTTCATCAATATTTCTCCCTTGTATGCATTCAAATTTATGAACCTATCGAGTATCCTATAAAATCACTATATCTTTTCCTGATTTTAAATAGATTTTCATTATATGTTACCGATTCTCGCCGGTTTCTTCTATCTTTGATACGTTAAACTTATGTAAAATTCTTATCAAAGTAAGGCTGCCACCTTTGCTGCCAATGGACTTCTTGTTGTTTCACTATCGGTAAATCCCAAAACCGCACAAAGTGGGTCACCGGACATCAGTTCCAAAGCGTAAGCCAGTCCATTATTATGCTTATCCAGTCTCGGATTATCGATCTGGTTTAAATCTCCGGAAATCACAAGCTTGGTTCCTTCCCCTACACGGGTCAGAATGCCCTTCATTTGGGAAGGGGAAGTATTCTGTGCCTCATCCACATATAGAATCTGCCGTGTTAAAGAGCGCCCCCTTAAAAATCCCAGTGCTTCAGCAGAAATATATCCATGCTGGAACAGATAATCTACTTTTCCCTGAATGTCTGCTTCCTTTACATTTTTATTTTTTACGCCCTTCGCATCCACCAACAGTTCCAGATTATCCATACAGCCTCGAAGCAGCGGTCCCACTTTGCTTTCCTCATCTCCCGGCAAGGCTCCGATTTCCTTGTCAAATTCCACATTAGCCCTCGTAATGGTAATTTTCCGGTAAATATTCTCCTCTGCACACTGCTGCAGGGCACAGGCAAGGGTTAAAAAAGTCTTGGCTGTTCCTGCGGAGCCTTTTAAAATGACCAGTGGAATATCCTTTGCAGGTGTAAGCAGTGCTTCAATGGCAAAACGCTGACCTGCATTTCTTGGCTGGATACCAAAAGGTTTTACCGAGTCATACTGCAGCTTTACAATATGATTGTTCTGCACCTTGGCAAGAAGCGTGCCATAGGTAATCTGATTGGTAACACACAAAAATTCATTTTCTCTAAGCTGCCTGTCCTTATTACTCCGTTCAAATTTTGCTTTTTTCAATTCAACCGGTATTCCTTCTGCTAATTTATCAAATTCCTTTTCTGCCAGCAGAATCTCATTTCTTCCATTATAGATTAAATGATCCTCGTCAATCATTTCATGCTTATAATCTTCTGCCTTTACACCTAATATGTCTGATTTGATCCGTACATTGGTATCCTTGGAAACTAAAATAACCGGACAGTCCGCTTCTTCGCTCAATCCCTTTGCCACACGAAGAATCCGATTGTCCGGCTTATCTTTCCAGCCTTCCGGCAGGACTACATGACTGTAATTTGATTCGATGCGGATAAGACCACCATTTTCTGTCGTCACACCTTTGATCAGGTTTCCCTTTTTTCTAAGGGCATCAAAATTACGCAATGACTGTCTTGTGTTATATCCCTTATCACCGGAAGCCTTCTTGTTATCATCCAGTTCTTCGATGACAGTGTCAGGAATTACAATAATGTTATCCCCAAACATATTAAGACAATCCGGATCTGCCATAAACACGTTGGTATCCAGTACATAAATCTTTCTTTTTGCATTCTTTTTTGATTTTGCCATATATCCTCCTTGTTCTGCTCTTTAGCAGATTTTATTCCCATTGGCAGTCATCTTAAATTTCATCCCAAGCACCTCTGCCGCCCGTTTGCACATCAGCATTCTCTCTAAAAATATTTCAAAATAATCCATCATGGAGCAGATGGATTCGTCCAGCTGGATACTGAACCGAATCATCTGCTTCTTTGGATGTATGGAAATCTTTGCATCAGTAACGGCAAAATTCACCCTGTCATGCTGGTCAAAATTTTCACTTATTTTTTCTTGTACCCGGTTTCGTCTTACATCTGTCTTATCTGCCAGAATCAACGCTGCCGATATGGGATTTATGGCATGGCCTGTTGCCTCATCATGTTCACCAATGGCATTCATGACCAGTGCAATCTCTTCATATTTCATTCCCATATCCTTCAATATACTGCGGGCAAGCATTGCACTGTGATGGGCATGATCCTTCCGATTGATACAATTACCGATATCGTGTAGATACCCGGCAATCTTTGCAAGTTCCACCTGCCTTTGGTCATATCCCAATTTCTGTAAAATCTCTCCGGAACGTTCCGCCACCAGCGTGGCATGACCAGCTGAATGCTCTGTATATCCCTGAAATGCCAGTGACGCATTTCCCTGATACAAATATGCCTTTACCTCTTCTGAAGTTTTCACATCCTGATAAGTAACCTTCTGCATCTTTACTCCTGTTCCAAAGCCATAAAATACTGTAAATCCAATTTCTCCAGTGCCGCATCAGCAATATTCACACAGCTGTTACCCATACGGTCAATAGCATGAAGAATCTTGTTATATGGTGCCGTAAGACTGGCTGCACATTTTCCTTTTCCCACACGTTCCATATGTGCCTTACGCATATTGATGTCCAAATCGAGAACCTTCCCCTTTTTCTTAAGAATTTTCTTTGCATCATCCTTATTGCCAGTCTCCATTACCCGCAGGGCACCTGCATACATTTCCTCAATCAGATTCAGACTCTTTTCAAGTTCCTTCATTGCATCTTTCGAATATTTGTACTTTTTATCCAGCTTATCCTGAACCGAATTTGCCACGTCCCTGCACAGAGAGCCAATACGGTCCACATCACTTAATACATACATAAGACCTGCCGTCTGTGTCGCCTGCTCTTCGGTAAGAACACCGGCGGAAAAAAGATCTGCCAGATATTCCGTAATCTTCTCATTCAGATTTGCTGCCACTTCCACCTCTTCATATATATGCTGAAGCAGCGTTTTATCCTCTTTTTTTACCACTTCGGCAGTGTTATCAATGATTTCCCGAACGACATTACTGCAGTGCAGCACCTCTTTTGCCACAAGCTGTAATGCAGCTGCCGGCTGACCAATCAATTTATTATCCAGATATTGTGGTTCCATTGGATCTGTGATATTCCGCTTTCCATCCGGAACAATCTTCATAACAATCGGCACCATAACTTTATTGATCAAAAACATCCAGATAACTGTCATAGTCAGATTGAATATGGTATGGGCATTGGCAATCTGTCTGGAAATAACTTCCACCTCCGGTCCCGCTGGGGAAATATGCTGTATAAATGCTGCATAAGGCTTTACAAACCAGATAAACAAAAGACATCCGGATATGTTAAAGACACAGTGTGCAACCGCTGTCCGTTTTGCATTTTTGGACTGTCCCACACTGGCAAGCAGTGCAGTAATGGTTGTACCAATATTATCACCAAGCAAAATCGGAATTGCCCCTGCAAGTCCTAAAATACTGGTCACTCCATCCGGTCCTGCCTGGGAAGCAAAATTCTGTAATACTGCAATGGTTGCACTACTGCTCTGTACAACTAATGTCATCAAAGTACCAACAGCCACACCCAGAATCGGAATGTCTGCCACCTGTGCAATCATATTGGTAAATACCGGGCTGGAAGCAAGCGGTTTCATAACACCGCCCATGGTTTCGATTCCTAAAAACAACAAGCCAAACGCAAATATGGTCTGTCCGATATTCTTTGCCTTTTCTGATTTACAGATAAAGGAAACAATAAACCCAAGAAAAATGATGATGTAAATATAATCACTGATTTTGAATGCTATAATCTGTGCTGTCATGGTAGTACCAATATTAGCACCCAGAATAATGGAAATTGCCTGAGGCAGTGTCATAAGCCCTGCACTGACAAAACCGATTGCCATAACCGTTGTGGCACTGCTGCTCTGCAATACAGCAGTAGTCAATGCTCCGGCAATAACACCCAGCAGAGGATTCTTTGTCAACATAGCCAGAATACTCTTCATCTTTTCTCCGGCAGCCTTTTGCAGACATTCGCTCATCAAATTCATTCCATAGATAAAAACGGCAAGTCCACCTAATAATCCAAATACAATCTGTAAATTATCCATTTCTTTCTCCTCTCAATCGTATCTTCTGTTTTATATTTACTGTGCATTTAGTTCTTCCCACTTGACAACATCTCCTACATAAATACTTTTTAACAATGTCAGGCTGATATCCTGCAATGGGTTATCCTGATTCACAATTACTGCAATATCATCATTGGCAATCACCTCATAGTCCAGTAATTCCTTTTCATAATCCTTTAACTCCCTGGAAGACATTCCAAAATCGCAATCACCCCTCATAGCCTTTGTAAGACCATCCGAAGAATCAGAAGCAACAACCTGTATCACAGCCTCCGGATTCAACTTCATATATTCTTCCGCCAATTCCTCCATCAACGGTGCCACAGAGGTGGAACCAGTTATCTTTATCTTTCCAGCTGCCTTATTAGATAAAAAACTGCTGCTTTTCGCAACAGGAACATAAGATTTTTCTACAATTTCCTGTCCCGCACCATGTATGTAGGTTAAAAAATCCTGTTCCAAATCTGTCAGCTTTCCACTATATGCCAGATAAAAAGAGCGGCTTAATGGATAGCTTCCACTTTTGGTATCTATGCCAATCCCATTGATACTTAACACCTTTACCTGATTCTCATCTGTTATGGCACCTTTTGACACATATCCAATTGCAGCAACATCTTCTTCGACTGCTGCGATTACTTGTTCTGCATTATTTACGATTTGGGTATCCTCTTTCGTGCAATCCGGTTTTGATGAATTCTCATCATTTTGTGCAAAATCTGCCATCTGTGCAAATGCACTCCGGGTTCCAGAACCCTCTTCTCTGGAAATCACCTGAATAGCCCCAAGCTTATCCAGTCCGTCCACACTCTTTTGCGTTGAGGTGTCTCCTGATGTACCAGCCAATTCACTGCATCCGGCAAGAGTCAGAATGCAGCCTGCCAGAAACAATATAATCATCTTCTTTGATTTCATTTAAAAGCCTCCTGTTTTCATTTTATTAAGTATACAATGCTTACATAAATTCAAAGAGCATGATTGTGTTAATTCCTTGTAAAATTGTAAAAATGAAATTATATTTAGAAATGTATAATATTAGAAAAAAGATTACCTTAAGAATCTTCCCATGAACAAATCCCACCAAATACATAACAACAAAAAAACGGCTGCCTAAGCAACCGTTTTTTGGGAAAGCAAGAGATTAATCTAAAATCTTCTGCTCTGTTTCTTTATCAAAGATATGAATCTTACTTAAGTCAAATGCCAACTGTACGTTATCACCAGGTCTGGCTGTTGTACGAGCATTAACTCTTGCAGTAATATCAAACTGATCAATTGTGAAGTATAAGTATACTTCTGCACCTAACATCTCGTAGATTGTAATTCTTGCATCAATGATACTCTCTGGAGAAGACTCAAGGAACAACTGCTCGTCATGAATATCCTCTGGACGAATACCTAATACAACTTCCTTATCAATATAGTTCTGCTCAACTAAAATCTGTGCCTTTGAATCAGGAATCTTAATTGAATGAGAACCAAACATTAATAATACATCTGCACCAGACTTAACAACTTTACACTCAATAAAGTTCATTGGTGGCATACCCATGAAACCAGCAACAAATAAGTTGGTTGGCTTATCATATAAGTTCTGAGGGGTATCTACCTGCTGAATGATACCATCCTTCATAACAACGATTCTTGTACCAAGAGTCATAGCCTCTGTCTGGTCATGTGTTACATAGATGATAGTTGTCTGTAATCTCTGATGTAACTTAGAAATCTCAACACGCATCTGAACTCTCAACTTAGCATCCAGGTTTGATAAAGGCTCGTCCATTAAGAATACCTTAGGCTCACGAACGATTGCACGACCCATAGCAACACGCTGTCTCTGACCACCTGATAAAGCCTTTGGCTTTCTATCAAGCAAATGCTCAATATCAAGAATCTTAGCAGCTTCATGTACCTGCTTGTCAATCTTCTCCTTTGGAACCTTTCTTAACTTAAGACCAAATGCCATATTGTCATATACTGACATATGTGGATACAACGCGTAATTCTGGAATACCATTGCGATATCTCTATCCTTTGGTTCAACATCGTTAACCATCTTATCGCCAATCCATAATTCTCCTGAGCTAATATCCTCAAGACCTGCGATCATACGAAGTGTAGTAGACTTACCACATCCTGAAGGTCCTACGAAGATGATGAACTCCTTGTCTTCAATCTCAAGATTGAAATCCTTTACAGCGTTGAAACCGTTCGGATAAATCTTGTAAATATTTTTGAGTGATAAACTAGCCATTTTCATTTCCTCCTTAGGTTGTATAAATTTCTGCTGACTAAATCATAGTGTTATAATACATCATTTAATTTTCAAAAGAAATATTATTATTTAACAAATAAATTTAAATTTCTTTGTTCAATTTGTCAGATTCAAAAATATTACCATAAAAATGCACATTATTTTACGGCTTTTATTATCAAAAACTACCTATAAGTGTACTTTTCAGCATCTATCCGCTTCAAAATACCGACAAAAGTCGTGCAAAATTCCCAATGCATTTGCGTTTTTTGTGTAATTAAACAAATACTTTTATATAAAATTAACAAGTTTTTTCTATTCCTGATCTTTATTGTGCTGTTTTATACGCAGTTTCATCTTCAAATTATTGAAAAAAGCTTTTAATCGTCCACCTTTACGAAACCATTTATACAGTGTTTCTATCTTCAATTTCTGTATTGGTTCCGGAACTTCCGCTTCAGACACGGCTTTATTATACAAAATGTTACCTGTAAAATGCATAAGCCCCGCATTCATCTGATTACGATAATTCTGCAGTAACTCCAACTGTTTTCGTTCTTCCAATGCCATCAGAAGAATATCCGGTGCCACTGAATTAATCTCATTCACGATATGGTCAAGAGATTCCTCCTGTTCCGTTAAAAACATACCACTTAAAGTTAAAAATGGCCGTTTTTCATGGATATTCTCCTGTACGAAAGTAAAACGATCCTCATCTTCTGCCACAAGCATGATTTCGCACCCTTCCGATACTGCATAATCAAGAACTGCATCAAAATATCCCTCAAAGAAAAAAGGATCCCGCTTATGTCCCAGCACTTGATCCACACTGGCATTCACACTGGCGGTCCCTGGCAGAATCAGGTCACTTTCCTCCACCGTATCTTTCCAGTCCTTATTTCCTTGTAAAAGCAGTAAAGTTTCACTATTTACAAAGTAAATAACCTTACTGCTTTCCTCTGTCAAATATTGTATGGCTGCTTCACTGGCAGCTTTTGTAGAAGCGATATCTACTACGATATCCAATAGCTGGATTCTGTCTTTCATAAAATACCTCTGTTACTGAACGGTTGTATCATTGCTTCCAAGTACAATAAATATATCCACACCTTCTGTCGATACATCAATACCTGAGTTTAAAGAACCTACCTCTATGACTGCATCTGAAAAATATTCTGCCAGGTCTTTCCCCATGCCTTCCTCTGCCACATAAATCTTTGTCTGCGTTTCGGAAGAAAGGCTGTAATTGCCAGTTGCAACATTGGAAAATCCTGCTCCTGTCAGCTTGTCCATCCACTTCTTTGCAAGTCCTGCCACACCTGTACTATTCAATACAAGAATCTTCTTATCCGTTGATGGGATGTTCAGTTCCTCCGTGGTTGGTTCCTCTGTAGTTGCCTCTTCTGTAGTTGCCTCTTCTGATGTATCATTGGCATTCTCCTCATCAAGCATTGCCTGTAATTCAGCATCACTATATGTAGAACCCGTTTCCGTTGTAGCATTTTCTGCTGCCAGCTTCTTATCTGAATTCACTTTAATGATAAAAAATGCAGAAAAACCTATGATCAAAATAGCCATCAACACTATCATGGAACGTAAAAATGCCTCACCAAATACTTTTAAAATGGTTTTTTTATCCATTGTCCTGCCTCCTAAAATTCTTCATAATCTATATAAGTATAACAGAGTTGCATTTTCTTTTCAACCTTTTCGTGCTATAATAAGCACAGTAGAAAAACAAGCGGCCGCGAAGCAGGCATTTGTTTTTCTTGTGCCATTATTGAGTGAGCATTCGTGCAGGGTCTATCAACATGATAAAGGAGAACATACATGAAAAAAACAGCTGTCATAACCGGTGCCTCTAGAGGAATCGGAAAAGCCTGTGCTCTGGAATTGGCAGGACATTTTGAGCACATCGTAATTAATTCTTTCCAACACAAAGAGGAGCTTCTGGAAACAAAGCAGGAAGTAGAGAAGCGAGGTTCCGACTGCTTAATGCTGTGTGGGGATATCAGTGATTATGATTTTGTTACTTCCATGATACAAAAGACTACAGATACCTTTCCTACCATTGATCTGCTGGTAAACAATGCCGGTATATCCTATGTAGGACTACTTTCTGATATGTCTATTGCTGACTGGAACCAGATTCTCCACACCAATCTCACCTCTGTATTCAACTGCTGTAACCAGGTAATTCCCCATATGGTCCGGCAGAAATCCGGTCACATTATCAATATTTCTTCTATGTGGGGAATCAGCGGTGCCTCCTGTGAAGTGGCATACAGTGCTGCGAAAGGAGGAGTCAATGCTTTCACAAAAGCTTTGGCAAAGGAACTGGCACCAAGCCATATCCGTGTCAATGCTCTCGCCTGTGGTGCCATTGACACCAAAATGAATGCCTGTTTCAGCAAAGAAGAAATGGATGCCTTCTGTGAAGAAATTCCTGCCTGCCGCATGGGAACCACGGAAGAGATTGCACAAATGGTATATCATTTATATACCAGTCCATCTTATCTGACTGGTGAGGTCATAAAAATAGACGGTGGCTATCTGTAAGCCACCGTCCTTTTTTAGTCTTCATATATATACAATTATTTGGATTTTGCTGTTCTTGTTACACTCTGATTAGTATCTTCTCCCGGATAAGTTGCCGTCTTCAAAACACGACCGACACCGACATATTTTCTGTAGTTATAATCTGATATTACGATTCCGGTTGACTCGGTAGAAGCATGAACCACCTTGCCGCTGCCAATATATAATGCCACATGGGAACAGCTTCTCTTACTGCTTCCGTAGAAAATCAAATCTCCCGGCTGAATCTTTTTCATCTTTACACTCTTTGTATCCACCATCTGCTGATATGCATTGTGGAATAAATTATATCCAAACTTCTTATATACTGCAAGTGTAAAACCGGAACAATCCGCACCTTTTGTCAGGCTTGTACCACCATAACGATAACGGTTTCCCACATATTTTAATGCATAACTTACAACTTCCTTCTGTTCAATAGACATTCCTGTATAATCTGCAACAGTCACTCTGCATATGTACTTCTTTCCATCCACCTCGGCAGTCACCTTAGCAGATCCCACAGAAACCGGAGTCAGCAATCCATTTTTTACTGTAACAACATTCTTATCAGAAGTTGTCCACTTTACATTGCTGTCTGTGTTTAACATATTTAACTGATACTGTGTATTCATCTCCAATACAAGTTTGCTATTATTTAACTTTACTGCACCTGCTGCCTCAGCATTTACAGAAAATAATATAACCATACTAAATGTAAACAATACTGTTAAAAGTAATAACCCTCTTCGTTTCATAAATAATACCCTTCCTGATCATTTCTGACCATTTATTATTTTCAACAAAGACTATTCTAACATATTTTTTACAAATTTCAACCCCTTTTTGAAACATTTGTAACATTTTTGTAACAAATGTTCATTTTCCTCTAAATTTCTTTCAGAAAAAGTTAAGAAACCGGCACATACCAGGCTGCTGACCGGGATAATCAAAAGACATCCGGATGCACCGATTAATAATCCGGATACTTCCTTTAGTAAGGCTTTCGAATTCAATATAGCAGCAATCGTATCCTCATTTTTCATAAATAGCACCGCCAGCATGATACTTTCCCCAAGTCCTGCGAAAAACAAAGTATTTACAGTGGTTCCAAGAATGTCCTTTCCCACTGCCATGCCGGAATGAAACAATTCTTTGGCCGTCATCTCTTTTTTATTAACATACACTTCATTCACGGCTGTGGTAACAGCCACAGCCGTATCCATAATTGCTCCCAATAAACCTAATAATACAGCAGAAAGCAATACTGCTGACATAGGAATCTCCAGATCTGCTGACAGATACATACTGATTTCCTCGTACTGTTCAATTTCATTATAACCGCCAATGCCCGCAGACCACAAAACAGGTCCCGCAGTCAGCATAATCAATACCAGTACAATCAAAACGGATATCACAGCCGCATGCATTTTGGCATTCCGGCCATTCTGAACATAAAGCACTGTGATTACAATGAATGCACTGATCAACAAAGTAACAGGCAGTGGAGCCATCCCCCATGCAATCAGATAAACATTCAACAAGAGCGCTAACAAAGTACGGATCAGTGCAAAAAAAGAGTCCAGACCACGGTTTCCACCCACCAGTACCATGAGTATAAATAAGATTACAAACAATGTCAGTATCATTTTTCCACTCTCCTTTCCCGGATAGGCTCAGTTCCTGCTTTCTTTTTCACTATATGGAGCATCAGGATAGAAAAGAAACCGGATACCGGGATTGCAAGCACAATACCAATTGCTCCCATTAAAAACCGTATAATCTCAAATATCAACTGAAAGTGAACTAAATGATAAAGGGTATACCCGTTTTTTATCTTGATGACCAGAACCGGAATTGCACTGCTGATATACGTAAAAAAAAGTACATTTATCATCGTTCCCATAATATCATAACCCATCTCCCGGACAGAATGTATCAGGGCTTTTGTCTGTATATCCGGCTTCTGTTTTACAAGTTCAGCCACTCCCGCTGCAATGCTGATGGACACATCCATTACTGCACCAAGACTTCCCATAAGAACACCTGTCAGAAACAAATCGGATAAATCCGTTGGATTCACCACATAGTCCATCATTTCATATGGCAGCCGCTGTGTTGTGTGTAAAACCACCTCATAAATTCCATAACAAAGCATCGTTGTAACCAGGGAGGAAAGAATCGCAGCCGCTGTTTTCCGGTGAAATCCTGCCGCAAAGATCAAGGTGATAAGATTAAATACAATTACCAGAAAAAAGGCAATCCGTATCAAATCCTTTCCACCTTCATACCAGTGAAGTGCTACCAGAAAGATCATAATATTTATAAAAAGCGAGCAAAAGATAACGCTGCCTTTTTTTCCATTCAATCCAAAAAGCAGTATCAAAAAAGCTCCAGTCAGTATTGCCAGATAGATGTCACGTTTTTTCCCAATAATATTACCCTTTGAAGAATTACCACTTACAGATAAGAATAACTTATTTCCTTTTCGATAACGCTCATCATTGATACCGGAAGAAGAATAGGTATTGGACAGGGTGACAACGTCCCCCTTACGGTCACCATTTAAAATCCTTGCTTCTATCTGCTGGTCATAATATTTCTCCGTTTCTCCATTGGGGCCCTCTTCTTCATGAGAAAAAGTATTTTCCACAGAAATAACCTTTGCCACAGTTTCTTCATATAGGAATGCATCCTGATCCACGAAAATAAGGACTGCCGCAAATATAAGCAGCAGTCCTGTCAGTTTCCATTTCATTGACAGATGTTTCCTCTCTATCTTCATGGTGATTTCCCCTATTCCGGATAAACCAGACGTTCCTCTGTGATATTACAAAGAACCTCCTCATAGTAGCGTTTTGCCACATACTTTGCCATAGGAAGATTCATATCCAGATAGTTACCGCAGTCTCTAGCTGCCGCTCCCGGAACTTCTCCTTCAAAATCCTTCATAAAGCCAAACATTTCTTTTACCAGAGGCACTACGTCCTTTGACTCATAGTCTCCGGCAAGCACCATGTAAAAACCGGTCCTGCAGCCCATTGGTCCGAAATAGATTACTTTATCCTTATAGGTCTCATGGTTACGCAGAAAAGTAGCACCTAAATGTTCTAATGTATGCACTTCCGCCGTATTCATGACCGGCTCATAATTGGGTCTGGTCATACGCAGGTCAAAGGTGGTGATTCTCTCATTTCCCACCGTATCTTTTCTTGACACATAAACTCCCGGTAAAAGTGTTAAATGATTGACTGTAAAACTTGCTATCTTTTCCATACGATATCTCCTTTTTACTATATATTAATAAGTCGTTTCAATCTGTTTACAAAGTTCCAGCAAAAGCTTTACGGAATGTTCAATCGCCTTTGCCTCAAAAGCCGGATAATCCACTGATGCTGAATCATCTGCCTTATCGGAAATTGCCCGAATGATCAAAAAAGGGATTCCATTCAGATATGCCGCATGTGCAATGGCGGCACCTTCCATCTCCGTGCAGTATCCACCAAATGTATCTACCAGCCACTGTTTCTTTTCTTTATCTGAAATAAACTGATCGCCGCTTACCACTCTTCCCTCGAAAACCGTTACATCCGGATTTACCTGTTCACATACCTGCTTTGCCAAAGAACGGAGTTTTGCATCCGCTGTAAAAGAAAGTGTATCCATTCGAGGAATCTGTCCCACCGGATATCCAAATGCTACGGCATCCATGTCATGTTCCAATGTATCTGTCGATAGCACAATATCTCCGATATTGATATCTGCATTTAATGAACCGGCAATCCCTGTATTGATAATGGCATCCACATGATACTGGTCTGCCAGAATCTGCGTACACATAGCTGCATTTACTTTTCCGATTCCGGAACGGACTACTACTACAGAATGTCCATTTATACTTCCCTCATAAAAATCCATGGCAGCCCTTGTTATTACTTTAACATCCTGCATTTCCTCCTTAATCTTTGCCACTTCTTCATCCATCGCACCTATAATTCCAAGCATAATTTTCTTCCTTTCGATTTTTATTTATCAGCATCCTATCCATTCTCCATAGGAATCAGCAGTTTCACAGTAAATTCATCCTCTACTTCATATTTCTGAAATTCTCCATGATGAAGTCTCATAATCCGCTCGCAGGTAATCAATCCAATCTTCGTGCTCTCATGGGGTTCCAAATTCTTCCGAATTCCATTCCTCACCCGGATTACTAAAAAATTCTGTTCTTTTACAGCAGATACCTCAATTGGTTTTTCTTTATCTGCATACTTTTCCAAATTAGAGAGTATGTTATTCAATACCCGCTGCATATACTGTACATTGATCATACAATTTCCTGCATTTTCTTCAATCCGGTTAACACTGGATAGTTCAAATCCATCCTCCTCCAGACCAAGAAACTGATTCTCAATTAAATCCATTACCAATGTATAAGCCGGCACCGGCTCCACATCTATCCGTTTTCTGTCCTCTCCATAAATCAGAAAATACTCAAAAAGCTCATCGGATAACTCCTTTATCTCCCTTGTCTTTGCCAGTGAAAGCTGCAGGTAATGCTGACGCTGTTCTTCATCTTTTATATGATTCATATTAAGAATTTCCAGATAGCCTGTCAAGGTGGTAAGTGGAGTTCTCAAATCGTGGGACATAGCCGTTACAAGATCCTTATTGGCCTGCAGCATCTGTTTCTCTTTTTGTATATTTTCGATGATAGAAAGACGCATCTGCTCAATTCCTCTTGCAAGATTACTGATTTCGTCTTCACCTTTTATAGTAATAGGATATTCCAGATTGCCTCCCTCTAATATCTGCAATTCTCTCTCCATCTGGTTGATGTATTGCACCTTCCGCCGAAACAGCTTTGTAAAAATGGAGATAAATAAGATTACGCCAAATATGACACCAACAATCCAAACATAATAATTGAATTTCCAGTAATCATAACAGAATATATCTACCCTTGCAACACTTCCATCTGCCAAAGCCAGACCATACAGATATTCTGTTTCCAGCTGATCATCCTCAACTACAATATCCTCTTCATTGTTCTCACTGTTCTCATCATAATATGTGTAATCCGAATTAAATATAACCCTGTTATTCTGATAAACAGACAGATAAACATAGGTATTCTTATCGGTCCACTTCTCAAGTTCTGAAATGGATTCCGCAGTGATCTGGTTTTTGGCAACATAACTCTGCAGGTCTTCCATGTATTCTACCTGAAATGTCTTGTTCATTCCCTGATCATCATAGACATTCTCCACAAAGTCAAAGCCAAGCTGAATTACAAGATAGCCACAGCTAAATGAGATAAGCCCGGCGATAATAATACAGCCAAGCAGATACCAGGTCAGATTGGTTTTGAAAATATTAGGTATCTTAAACAATACGGTATCCCCTTCCCCAGATATTATGCAGATATTTTGCATTCGGTCCGGTATCTCCCAGTTTCTTACGGATATTACGGATATGCACCATCACTGTATTTGTAGAATTGGGCATATATGCTTCTTCCCAGACCGCCTCGTAAATCTCTTTTGCTGTAAAAATATGATTCCTGTTAGATGCCAGCAAAAGCAGAATACGGTACTCAATCTCAGTCAGAGCAATCTCCTTCCCATCCCGTATTACCTGCTGCAAATCTGTATCCAGAACAATATCCTGGATTACAATCCGGGATGCTTCCTTTGTTTCTTTGTTTCCCATATGTGGACGTTTTAATAAAGCCCGTACCCGAAGCAGTAATTCCGTACAGGAAAAAGGCTTCGTAAGGTAATCATCCCCACCGGCTTCGAAACCTTCTACCATATCTGACTCCGCTGATTTAGCTGTCAGGAAAAGCACCGGCACTTCTGCTTTCTCCCGGATCCGTGCACAGGCATCTATTCCATTGCATTTTGGCATCATAATATCCAAAATGACAAGCTGAATACTGTCATCAAATTTTTCTACCGCTTCCTCACCATTATTGGCTAATACCACTTCAAATCCTGCATCCTCCAGCATAATCCGAAGCACTTCCCGGATATCCTTCGCATCATCTGCAATCAGTATTTTCTGCATTTTATCCATGCCTCCACCTCTTTCATGATCAACAAAACTTCCTTATATCCCAAGTATAACAAAAAGCCGACAGAAAACATATGGATTTTTGAATACTTAAGAATTCTTTAGTTTTTATTTTCCGTTGATCACATCTGCATCAACCATAGATTTTCAGCCATTTTATCACCTGACAAAGCAGTTTATAAAGCGGACCCTCTAATTTTTTTCTGGAATTTTTCAGTTCTTCCCGGATTGCGATATGCTGTGGGCAATGCTTTTCACATTTTCCACAGGCAATACAATTGGAAGCGGACGAGGGATCCTTTCTCATGGCAGTACACATAATATATTCCTTCCATGCCGTCTTCTTCCCATCTGTATAGTAACGGTTATATGCCGCAAATGTGCCTGGAATATCCACATTTTTCGGACACGGCATACAATATCCACATCCTGTACAGCCAACCTTCATCTTTGCGTTAATCGCAGCCACCACATTCTGCAGCATCTCTTCTTCTGCTTCGCCAAGCTCTCCCACTTTCACTTCGGAGGCAGTATTTACATTATCCTCCACCATTTCTACGGAATTCATACCCGATAACACACAAGTCACTTCCGGCTGGTTCCAGAGCCAGCGCAATGCCCACTGTACCGGCGTATGCTTTACCGGATATTCATCAAAAATCTTCACCGCTTCTCCGGGAAGCTTGTTTACTAATCTGCCTCCCCGCAGCGGTTCCATAATGACAACGGGAAGCCCTTTTTTATTTGCATAATAAAGACCTCTCCGTCCAGCCTGGGAATTCTCATCCATATAGTTATATTGGATCTGGGTAAAATCCCAGTCATAGACATCTACCAGTTTGCAGAACATATCCGAATTGCCGTGATAGGAAAAACCCACCTGGCGGATTGCTCCACTTTTCTTTTTCTCCTCTAACCATTCCAGTATACCAAGCTGTTTCAAACGTTCCCAGGTTGCCACATCAGTGAGCATATGCATCAGATAATAGTCCACATGATCTGTTTTCAGACGTGTCAGCTGTTCCGAAAAATACTTTTCCATACTGTCTGCACTCTTGATGAGATAGTGTGGCAGTTTGGTGGCAATCTTCACCTGATCCCTGATCTGATTCCTTGCAAGGATTTCACCAAGGGCCGCTTCACTACCGGGATAGACATAAGCGGTATCATAATAATTCACACCTGCCCGATAAGCTGTCATGATTTCCTGTTCCGCTTTTTCCAGATCAATTTTTCCACCATTCTGGGTAAAACGCATACAGCCATAGCCCAAAATAGATATATCATTTCCATATCTGTCTTTACGATAATTCATTCTGGTTTCCTTTCCCATTTTCAAATAATCTAATTTTAGGTATAACACAGATTAAAGATTTCAGCAAGAAAATATATGACGCCAGACAAAATTTGACCCTGCACCAGGTAAGAAGTTTCCTGAGCAGGGTCGAATCCTATTTAGATTAAATTATAAATTTATTCAGCTGCAGTCTCCTTCTTTTCTGCTAATTTCCTAATACCCTGGATTGCTACGATTACACCAAGGATCAGCAACAGAACTGCAAAAATCAGCTGTAATGTATTACCAAGACTTAAACCTGTGGTCATAAATGCTTTGGACAGTTTATAAATCGTAAGGCTTAATGCACTGAAGGTTACTGCCATCATAAAGCCCATCGGAATCCAAAGCATGGCACCCTGACGGTTGGTCTTCTTTAAGAATACAGAGCAGGCTACCAATGCAAGTACTGAAAGCAGCTGGTTTGCAGAACCAAACAACGGCCAGATTTCTGCATATCCCACCTTTGCCAGCAAATAGGCAAGTACCAAAGTGATAATAGTTGCAAAATACTTGTTTGTGACAAATTTTAATACAGGACTCAGCTTCTCCTCATCCGTATCCTCATCCAGGAAAAACTCCTGGAAAGAAAGCCTTCCAATTCTGGCAACCGAATCCAATGAAGTCAGTGCAAATGCAGACACAGCAAGGTTAATCAAAGTAAATACCAGTGAATATGGAAGTCCTGCTGCGGTTAAAAAGTTTGCAATGGCACCGGCAAAAATCTGTGGCTGTGTTGTAAGTCCCTGAGCAGCTGCCTCACCTTTTGCAAAAGATGCAACAGCAATCAAAGCGATGACAGCGAGCATACTTTCCATTAACATAGCTCCAAAGGATACCGGCAGCATATTCTTTTCATTCTTAATCTGCTTAGACGCTGTACCGGAAGACACCAGAGAGTGGAAACCGGATACCGCACCACAGGCAATGGTAACAAATAAGATTGGGAACAAATACTGTCCATCCACAGTAAAACCTGTAAATGCTTCCAGATTACATGCAGGGTTTGCAACAAAAATACCTACAACAGCTGCAACAATCATAAAAATCAGTAAATAACTGTTCAGATAGTCTCTTGGCTGTAATAATGCCCAGACAGGAACGACACAGGCAATCAATACATAAATAAAGATAATGATATGCCACGCCCCACGGCTCAAATACATTGGAAATGCCAGACCAAGGGCTACTGCTCCAACTAACATGATAATAGCAATAGCTGTATTTAACCATTTTGGAAGCTTTGCATATTTTAAAATACATCCAAGAATAACTGCCTCTAAGATAAACAAAACAGAAGTGGTTGCCACAGAACCATTTGCTGCAATCTTTCCTGTAACAGCTCCCGCTTCATCTAAACTGAATCCATTAAATGTTCCTGCCACTACATCTGCAAATGCCGCAATTACTAAAATACAAAACAGCCAGCAGAATGCCAGAAACAGTTTCTTTCCCAACTTACCAATATATTCCTCAATAATAAAACCAATTGTACGGCCTTTGTTTTTAACAGATGCATACATGGAAGCAAAATCCTGTACTGCACCAAAGAACACACCGCCAATCAGAATCCACAAAAGTACCGGCAGCCAGCCGAAAACTGCTGCCTGGATTGGTCCATTTATCGGGCCAGCACCTGCGATAGATGCAAACTGATGTCCAAATACCACATTGGTATCTGCAGGCACATAATCCACACCGTCCTCCATTTCATATGCCGGGGTCTTTGCATTTTCATCAATTCCCCACTTCTTAGCCAGATATCTGCCGTAAATCAGATAGGCTCCACCTAATACTGCGATGGCAATCACCATCATAAGAATTCCATTCATCTTCTCTTCCTCTTTTCTTCTTGTAATCACAAAATGCAGAAGCATTCCTGCTTAGCGTTCCCAGCAAAACCATAAAAACCCCTGCAGTTTCGATAAGAAACTGCAGGGGTGAAATAATCCGTGGTACCACTCTGCTTTGTCATTATATGACCGCTCAACCATTGTCTGCCAACAACGGTCCCATTCCTTGCATTTCCTTGTGTCGATTTTGTTATACTACTTTGTTTCCTGAAATACAAGTCTTAAATTGCCGAAAATTTACATATAATTTACAAAAATTTTGTTTGTTTTTTAAGAGTTTTTTTCATTTTCCTTTAAAAAATCCTCCAGTTCAGTAAGTTCCTCTACGGACATCTTTGTATATTCCGAAAGTTCCTGAATAGACGGATCATAGCCTTTTTCTTCTGCCAGCATTTTTCTGGCTTCATGTACTAAACTCAATTTTCCCACAAGGGTGCTTTCCTGTTCCCGCTCCCGGTTCATCTCCGATGCATAGGACATAATGCCCTCTTCCACGGCATCCCGAAGGGTTTCCTCCACATCCTGCTTTTCCCTGCATCCGCACAGTTCCCGTAATTTCAGAAACAATGCCATGTTTCCTTCCTGAATCAGATCTTCTATCCGCAATCTTGGTTCTAAATATTTCTTAGCAATCTCTAACACCTCTTTGAGCCAGATTACGGAAATAGTCTCCATTACCGTCTCTTCCCCCTGCAAAAGCTGTTTGTACAACGCTTCCGTCTCTTCTTTGCTATAGACCGGAAGAAGTGATAAATCCTCCATATACATCTGGAAGACTTTAGAGTCCTCCTCAGTTTCCTTATATTCTTCCTGTTCATTTCCACTTTCTGCACCTTCTTCCGGTAAAATATCGCTTTCTGTGTCCTTTTCCGGATTCATCAGATATTCCATAACCAGTTTTTTCTGATCATCACTTAAGTCCATATCCTCAAAATAGGACATAATTTCTTTTTCCGGCATGGGTTCTGCCGAAGTTCTTATAATCTCTGCAACATTATTGACTGTTTCCATAAAAGTATTCTGGTCTGTCATATCCCGTCTTCCTTTCCATATGGGTTATTATCCTTTTTATTAAGGAATCATCTTCTTAAAATATCCAATGTATGTGCACCTGCTCCAATCAGATCCGCCCGTTCACAGGTGGATAAATGATACTGTATAAACAGTTCAAAGGTCTCTTCATCCATGGCGTTCAGCGTTTGCCGCATATAATCCGCCGGCCCGTCCGGAGAAATAATCTTAATCCGTTCCAGGCCTGCCGCCTCATTTAAACGGTTGATATCTTCAATGCGGACATAATCATATAAATCCTTTTCTTCCGCCAGGGAGTGAAAGTCTGCAGTCAGTCTTCCTTCCTCCATACACTCCTTAATATGATTCTCCTTAAAGGCATAGGTCAGTACACAGTACTCATTCATGCAGTATGCCACAAGAATCTTCCCACCGGGTCTGGTAAGCCGCTTTGCTTCCTGTAACGCCCTTAACTTATCTTCAAATGTATATAAATGATACATGGGGCCAAACAGCAGCGTCAAGTCAAAGCTTTCGCTCTCAAACCGTTTTAAATTCAGTGCATTTCCCTGGTACGCCTTTACAGTACTGCCTTTGGATTTCAGGATTCCGAGATTATACCGCACCAGTTCCACGGCAGTCACATCATATCCTTCATTTGCAAGTGCAACGGAATATCTCCCGGTTCCTGCTCCGACATCCAGAATCTTTGCACCGGGCATATCGGAAAGACAGGTATGAATATATTTCATTGAAGTAATATATTCTACCTGTCCATGCCGGCTTAACAGCCGTTTGTCCTCATTAAACTTGTTATAATATTGTTCCAGTTCGGTCATCTGTTTTGCCATGATTGAAACCCATTTCATTGTCTTTTTATAGTCTTCCCAATCTATTCTAACCCATTTTTCCCGGTTCGACAACTTCTAAATGCGAATATCCTTCCTGAAAGTATTATTCCATGCTTTCTTCCACAGCCTTTTCAATCTCCTCCCGAAGCTTCTGCTCCATTTCCTCTTCATCTATATCTTCATCATATTCAATATCGTACTTATCCAGCAGTGCCCTGATATCCTTCAGGTCAACATCCACCGATTCCGCATCCCCATCTACATGAACTAATATATTTCCATTCTTGTCTTTTATCGTAACGTCATCATCCTCTACCTTTATATGAATCTCGTCCTCATCAAACAACACATCCATATTGCCCAATGTATCCTGGAGGGTTTCCTCCCATTTTACGGAATCCAGATTGGATATCCATTTTATGGTATCCCCTGCAATTCCGATCACTCCGGAAATAAGGCTTGCAATCATGAATATGGATAATACTATGATTACTGCCAATGTAGAGAAAAATCCAATCAAAATATTCCGCTGGGATTTCTTAAATGCATCTGCCTGCTCGGATGTATCCACCACCGGCACTAGTTCCACCCCGCAGTTGGAACAAAATCTGTTTTTTCCATTTACAGCGGTATTACAGTTAGAACAAATCACCTTTTCATTATCCATACGGACAATGAGGTAAATGATCAGTCCAATACAGCTTGGTACAAGAATTACCACTGCCGTCCATAATATTCCGTTCATCCCCTTATTTTTTGCATCCCTGTATACCCATACCCCCAGCAAAACCATTAATGCGATTGCCGCAATGGTTACAAGTGCTCCTAAAAAAATTGATACTGCTATTCCTGTCATATTTCTATCCTCCTGATTATCATATATTCCATCTATTTACATAATTTATTCTTTATGCTATGCGTATTGTTCTCCTGCTGATATGCATTTTCAAATACCACATTCGCCATAATGTTTTCGTTACATCAGTCTTGCACTTCCCACCAGATTTCCTTTCCATACGCCAATCAAGGTTATCAACCAGCTCACTGCTGCCTCCATAGTGATTGCCAGCAGATGTGTCTTCAGCCACGCTCCACTGACAAGCTGCAGCAGATTCGGCATCCAGAAATGAGCTCCGGTTATATTGATGACCACATAGAGCAGACACAATATAATTCCCACCGACACGGAAATCACCGTGGCGACTGTTGCCGGAAGCCACCAGAAGGAAAATCTGCCTGTTCCCATCACCAGCCTGCACTCCAGCCGGTTTTTCAGTCGTGTATTCACACCTGAAGGAACTCCTTCTGTATCGTATACATTTTCCAGCATTACATCCAGAATATCCAGTGGTTCTTCTGTATTCTGCATGTTCTTTTGTTCCGTCCTGTCTTCTATATCCCGCATATTTAATGTCCCTCCATTTCCTTACGCAGCTGTTCCTTTGCCGAATGCAGCCTGCTTTTTACTGTTCCCTTTGGAATCCGAAGCACCCTGGAAATCTCCTCAACGGATAACTCTCCGGCATAAAACAATTCCAATACTTTTCTCTGTTTTTCCGGCAGAAGGTGGATACAGTTCCTCAAATACGCAAGCTGCTCCTCCTTCACAATCTGCTCTAACATATCCTGTCCGTTTTCGATATCTTCAATCTGAACACCTTCTGTCTCCGCAGATATAGTCGGTGCGATACGTTCCCGTCTTGCATATTTGCTCTTGTGATTCTTCCACAGATTCGCTGCAATGGAAATCAGATATGCCCTCGGATTCTTATCAAGTGATATCTTTCTATGCAGTTCAAAAGCTTTTAAAAATGTCTGCTGGTATAGATCCTCCGCATCCTCCGGCGTAAAGGTAATTCCTTTGCAATACCGGTAAATGCTTTCTCCGTATTGCTCCACCAGCAAGTCAATCTCGCAAGACTTCACGTTGTTCACCTCCTACTTCATATTGTTGCAGATAAAAAAAAGGTTCAAAATTATTCTGAACCTTTTTAATATTTTTATATGTATTCCGGACAATATCTTTTCTTTCCAATCAGATAAAGTATTATGCATATCACAACCATACCTGCCAGTACAAGCATCCGGAAGGCCAGTGTCGTCTGCATTTCAACCTGATAATAGTAGATAATCAGCAGACAGACAGCTACCATAACAATAAATGATACGATTTTAGATACCACCGTCAGAATACAATACCCTGTCGGATGCTTTTCCTTCTGACGATTTATCCGCAATCCTAACTGTGGTGAAATTTCTCCATTTCCTCCTTTTATGAGATAGAAATTAACCGTTAAGGTATTTAAGATTAAATACCACAGATTGATTAATGTAAAAATACAGATATTGGTTACAAACAACTCTATAAAAGATACGGAATGGTACATGGAAATGGTATCCTCGGTGTCTTCTAAAAATGCATACATAAATTCTCTTTGCATTCCATACTGATACCCGGCCCGGATAACCGCCAGCTCCACAGCCCTTATCACACTAAGAAAAGCCTGATACCGATAAAAGCGTTTTCTACTGAAATGAAATGTAAGAAAGGAAGACTGTTTCATATAGCTTAAACAGGCGGGACCTAACATAATTCCCGCAAGCATCACAAATAAAATATCCACCATATGAGCAGAAATTTCCATTCTTCCCCCCTTGACCAGCAAAACAAGAAACAGACAAAAAAGGAGGAAACCCAACGGGACAAACAGGTCTTGCCACATCAGATATAAAAATGCACTTTTCTTTTTCTTCATTTAGATGTCCCCCTTTTTCCAGTGTTGCCGAATATTTCGTCCCAGCAAAATGTCAATCACAAACAATATAACCGCCGCATACCCACAATAAGCGTCAAATTTCACCTGACGCAACAGTACACCCATTATAATCAAAGACGGTGCCATAAATACAACCGTTATTCCCCATGCCATGGCTCCTGTGTCTTTTTTTATAGCCAGACCAACTGTTACCAGATAGGAAAAACAGATTGTCAACACCACAAAACACAGATTATATACCGGTACCACTTTGCCCCCCAAAAGAGCACAGAGCAGATAATATAATACGATACATCCCACACTGGTTCCTGTCACCAGCCTGATTGCCAGATTCTGTTCTTTCTTACGATTCTTCTCCCGGCAAAAGGAAAAGGCACGTTCAAAGGGACCATCAGACAGTCTTGTCAAAAGAAACAAAGTAAGATACATTCCCACTGCTGTGACAAGCACCAGCAGGTTTCCCCTAATTATTTCCATTCATCTCCCCCCATTCCTTTGCAGGTTCCTGCGTAAATGCGATAAACAGCTCCTGCAGGGATAGTGGAGAAATAGTAAATCCTTTGTCCTCCAATTCTTTCTTCTCTGCCAGCGTAATCACATCATAGATATCATACTCTGTAATGGTGCCCATCTGCTTTTTGTAAAGTATATTCTTTCCTGCCAGCAGTTCTTCCTGGCCGGTTCTTCCAACACACTTAAAAGACTTGCTATACACCACTTCCATATCTTCATTCAGCAGTATTTTCCCCTTATCTAAGATTACCACATTGGTAAATAATCCGGTCATTTCCTCAATCAGATGTGTGGAAAGAATAAAGGTTCTCGGCTTTTTCTCCTGTTCCTCTAACAAAATTTCATAAAAGTTCTGTCTTGCTACAGCATCTAAACCGGAATAAATCTCATCCAGCAGTACGATTTCACAGCCGCTGCAAAGACCTATAATGATTCCAATCACCGTCTGCTGTCCTTTCGATAATTCCCCATAAATCTTCTTTTCAGAAATCTCAAAAAAGTCCAGTAGTCTGTTCATCAGTTCCTCATTCCAATACTCATAAAAGGTACTGGCATAGAATAAGATATTTTTTACTTTTTTGAGTTCAAACACATCCATCTGGTCACTCATAAAGCAAATCTGGTTTAACACCTTCTCATTTTCATATGCCTCTTCCTCCAAAATGTGGATTTCCCCACTATCCGGCAGATACTTGGTACAAAGACAGTTCATAAGAGTTGTCTTTCCTGCACCATTTCTACCCAGGAGAGCATATATATTCCCGGTTTCCAGCTGGAAAGACACATGGTCAAGTACCACATTCTCCCCAAAGCTTTTCGTCACATCCTTACATTCAACTGCTATCATGTTCTCCTCCATTTCCGACAGGCATTTTCCTGTCATGTTGTTCTTCTTACCCCGAAACCATTGTTATATTCCAGACGGTTACATCTTCTGAATCATCTCAATCAATTCCTGCTTTGTAATTCCCAGGCGTTTTGCCTCCTCTAAAATACCGGTCAGCGATTCTGTAAGAAACCGCTCCTTTCCACGGTGCCGAATCTTCTCCTTTGCTCCCGCTGCCACAAACATACCAATTCCCCGTTTCTTATAAAGAATTCCTTCCTCCACCAACAGGGCAAATCCTTTCCGGGCAGTTGCCGGATTAATCTTATACATGGCAGCAAACTGATTGGTGGAAGGAATCTGTTCTTCTTCCAATATGTGGTCTTTTAAAATCTCTTCCTCTAACCATTCTGCAACCTGCATGAATATGGGAGTTAAGGATGTCTCATCAATCTCCATTGGCTGCCTCCCTTCCTAAGCGTTCTATATGAAATGACAGGAATCCGGTAATCACTGGATTCTGTTTAAACAATCAGTGTTAATTGGTTGGTTACTTCAGTAACTAACCTTAAACAAAGAATACTATAGGACATCCGGTTTGTCAAGCTTATTTATGGACATAATTTCAATATATCATCTCTTTCAATTCTTCCAACGTTTTTTCTGCCTGCTCCGGTTTCTCCTGCCTTCCGGCTATCTTCCTAAGCTTTTCCTCATCCTCCAGCGTACCGGGAATCCCCAGTGCATCCAACCGTTTCACATAGGCAGCCACATATTCAAAATTGGTGTCATATAGCATCCAGTGGTAATCAGAATATAAACTATTGCTGCTGATTACTGAAAAAGTCATGTCGTCCTCCATTTCCAATTCAAGCTGAATATCCTGACTGAACGACTTCTTCTTGACGGTATAGGACTTCACATTCTCCAGAGAGTATTCTGTTTTTGAAAAGTAATTCTCTCTATCCACCAGAAGCTGCCTGCCATTTTGTCCTGTCGCATATCGGATTCCCTCCCTGCTCTTAGTTTTCTAATCCTTTCCCGTTACAATTTGTTTGATTTTATTAACTGCATCCATTTCTTCCGTGTCCCAGTCCTGAACCTCTGTTTCGATTGTCTCCCAATCCTCCAGTGAGCCTGGAACCCCCATATTATCTAATTTCTCCACCAGATATGCGGCATAGAGATATTTATTTTCAAAACGGTCATAATGTTCCCATGATTCCGTCATATCGGTTGACATCACATCCAGTTTCCGATCTCCCATATCCAGTTCCAGTTGAAACAATGGTACAGAAACTTCTTTTTTTACAACATAAGACTTCACATCCTGCCAGTCATATTCCTTTGTCCAGAAGCATTTTTTCACCTCGATTTTCTCCTCTGAATAGGTCTCATAAAATGTAAAAGAATACACAAATGCTACAACAATCAGAGCCAGTGAAACCAACCAGTCATACTGTCCCTTTTTGGGTTCTTTCAAGAAAAAGCGTACCACCTTTTCCGCCACATGCGGTCCGCATACAGATACAACAAAAACAATCCAAAAAATGCCTCTTATGGTACGGTACAAATCCACTTCATCCGGCAGCCGAAGAAGATAATTTTGTAACAAAATACCTGCTCCAATTATCACTACTTCTATTACAACCAAAATAAATACCAGCACTTTATGTTCCTGCCAGAATGTATTGGTTCCAAATAATGCCTGAAGCCATTTTCCTTTTTCCTTCTTTTGAGGTTTGCGTTTCTTACCCTCCATCAAAGAATGATACTCACGGAGATAATACCAGCGGTGGATACCATATCCCGCTGCTATGGAACCGATAAGAAAGGCTGCAGTCAAAAGATTTGCTCCAGCTATCTGTGAAAAAGCATTCAAAGAAAAACCCATCAACCATCGAATTACGATTTCAATCAGGAATACAATTACAAAGCCTGCCATGCCTTCATACAGAATGGATTCCCGTAACCGGCACCCAATTTCCTTATAATAATCTTTTACAGACAGAGGCATCCGGTATACGCTTTCCTAGAGCATCTGGGCAGACTTTCCTCTTTTTCCTTCTATATTGGTATAGCCATTACAATACACAATCCCCCAACATAAACCTATACCACCGTCCAACAGTGCTGCCATGCATACCATCGGAAAAAATGCCATTCCGGTTACTCCTATGGCTGTCACTATTGTAATCACACAATTCAGTGCTCCCCAAAACAGCACTGCCTGTAACATCATCCCCCACTGTACAGATAAGTTCTTCTTATTACATTCCCTTACCCCGTCTGCAAATTTTGCAAGGACAGGGTAACTTTCCCACTTCTCATCTTGTTTTCTTTTCCTCAAAACCAGAATACCTCCTAATCCGCTCAATGGATTTCGTATCTCCATGTTTCCTTAGTTTCTGCTCATCCTCCATTGTTCCTTTGTCCATTTCGTTTCTTGTAATAGATTTTCAAGCGTAACTGTCTTGTAAAAAGCCACCCCATGAACATCCAAAGAATCACCCAGGCGGTTCCGATCACACACACTGATACGGACAATACAATATGCTCCGGCACCTGCAATCCGATACCGGTGCCTGCCTTTTCTCCTGTATAGGGTCCGACAAACATGCCTGCCACAAAAATCAGGAATATCACAACTCCCGTCACTTTCATTTTCTTCCATAGTTTATTAAAAATCACATCAAAAAACTCTTCCACGCTACACGGCATCCAGTAAATGCTCTCTACGAGATCCTGTGCCATCTTCCCATCTTTTCCCTTAATCCAGATATATGGAAAAACAAACCACATTCCATATACAAAAGAAAAGGAACCTATCATAATACTCTCACAGACGGTCATCAGAAGCTGTCCTGACAGCACCTGGGAATAGTTCATATTCAAAGCAAAGACTACGCAGCAAAATATCACCATAATAAGGTATAAACCTGAAAGCCAGCTTATTTTATCCAACTTATGTATCCGGTTTACCAACTGTTCTTCCCTACTCAGCCCTGTCCTTTGCTCTATTTTCTTTTCTTCTTTTTCCTGCTCTGTCCTTTGTTCTCCCCTGGCCTTCCTCATCCTATGCTCTCCCTTCTGTCAGTTTCAGAAGCAATTCCGACAACTCCAGCTCACCATATTGATCCACCATTTCTTCTCTGTCCATGAATGCAATCTGTTTTCCCTGATGAAGCACCAGGATATAGTCTGCAATCTCGTCCAGATCACTGGTTAAATGAGTAGCAACAATGACACTGATTTCCTTCTCTGCCACCTGCTTCTGAATCAGCTCCATCCATTCCACTCTGGCATGAGGGTCTAAGTTTGCGGTAGGTTCGTCTAACAGTAACAATTCCGGTTCATAGGAAAGCGCAAATGCCAGTTGGAACTTCCGCTTTTCTCCCGTAGACAAATCATCATATAAATGATTCCAGTCCTCTTTTCCAAAACCAAAGGACTCCATATAGGTCTCCCATTTATGCCGGTCAAAATCATCATACAAAATACCGAACAAATCTACATTTTCACTCAAGGTGCGATACCGTAAAAACTCCATTTTGTCTGATACGCAGGCAATCTTTTGCAACACCTCATTTCTGTGCTGCCACACTTCCTCCCCATGAAATGCGACACTGCCAGCCTCCGGTGTAAAAATTCCCATCAGCAGGTTCATCAATGTGGATTTGCCGGCACCATTTAACCCCAGCAAGCCCATAATATATCCCTTTTCCAATGTGAAATTGACACCATACAGCTTAAATGGCAAATCATCCGTTTGTTTTTCATTTTCCTTATATTGATACTGTAAATTCTTAACCTCTAACATTTCCTCGTCCTCCTATCTCCTCTTTCTCCTTATGGATAATTGCGAAACTCTTTCTGTCAAAGTGTGAGTTGTGCAAAACCTGAGTTTCGCAATTACCTTAGTCCTCCCACAAAATATCCAGCATATCCTTCACATCTTCTTTTGTAAGACCTGCCTTTTTACAGAGGGTAAGCACCTCATCCAGCTGCTCCTCTAACCCCTGTACCTTTTTCTCTACCAGATACCCGGTATCCGGATTGTCCACATAAAACCCCTTGCCTGCCACCGAATAAATGAGCCCTTCCTTTTCCAGTTCTTCATAGGCACGCTTGGTGGTAATTACGCTAATCTTCAAATCCCTTGCCAGATTCCGGATAGAAGGTAACGGTTCTCCCTCTTTCACAATGCCGGAAATGATATTTTCCTTTATTTGATTTTTTATCTGTTCATAAATCGGCACACTGCTTTTTGACTGTATATTAATATTCATGATTCACCATCCTTTTCTCCTGCTGCCGCATTATAATCTCCCATATCGATTGCAAACAAAATGAACTTCATACGGAATAAATGTGCTGCAAAAAGTACAAGGATAGAAATCAGGAGACCTATCATCCATGCTGTAGAAAAGGAAAACGAGTCAAGTGCAGGATTATACCATGCACACCAGTAAAATGCAGTCAGTACGATAATAACCCGAATTACCACGGTCACATTGTAAAGCACCCGATACCAACGTGGGCAGCACATTTCCCGGAATGCTTTTATTTCCATTTTCCGACAGGAAGCATTTTCCTTCAAAACAGATTTCTCACAACTATTCAGCCAGAAGTCCAGCACCACAACCAGCGTATACGGAATTGCCGGCCAATTGACCGTCGTCCCCCATATAGGAAGCTGTGACACCAGCAGGCAGGCTGCCACATAAAGACTTAACAATCCGCTTTCCACATATCCCCGAACCTGCACATACCGTTTCCTTGCATCCAGTTCCATGGGAAGAAAACAGATTATCTCCGGCATCTCTGCCTGCTCTCCTTTATCCTTCAAAATATCCAGACTGCACCATATATATACTAATGAAGTCATCCATGAATGGCTAAATAAGCTGAGAACAATGTCCGAAAGAATCAGAATAACTTTTCCCGCTTTGATTTTACGGTAACGCATTTCCGTGCAGATTTGTTTTAACATCAACATCCCGATTCCCCCTCTGCCTCTTTTTCATAATACATGATTTCCTTCAGGGTTGCTCTCCGGCTCCGTTCCTTCACCGGGTTTGAAAACTTCCCTTCCCGGCTCCAGACTAATGCCTCCGTATGGGATGCATTTCTCTTCATTCCAATCACCTCATATCCTTCGCCAGGTCTTAAAAATCCTCTCGATCCCTGGTAAAGCCGATATTCATCCAGCAGACTTTCCAGGGTTCCATATGCCTTCTGTCTGCCTCCCTCTATCCACAACACATAATCTGCCAGGGTTTCCATTTCCTCCACCAAGTGGGTGACATAGATAATACTTTTATCTCCATCCTTTACAATATCCCGCATAATATCATAAAAGGTATCCCGGAACTTCACGTCCAGATTACCTGCCGGCTCATCAAATATATAAAGCCGTGCCCCGTGGGACAAGGCAAATGCCAGCTGCATTTTAATCTGTTCCCCTTTGGAAAGCTCTTTCAAAGGCAGTTCAAAAGGCACCCCGTACTCTTCGCATAATTCTTCGTAATGCTTCCTATCAAAATCCTCGTAATAACCGCCATACAGAATTCCATTTTCCTTCGCTGTCAGACCCTTGGCAAATGGTGTGTCATTTAAAATGTAGGCAATCCGTGCCTTATAATCCTTCGGGTGGCGTTTCAAAGAATATCCGTCTATGGTCACATCTCCCCGATTCGCCGCCATTCTCTTTGCCTCTGCTGTCTGATACTTATTATCCTCTATATGGGTATACAGCTTGTAGCTGCCAAGCAGCACCCGTACCAGCGTGGATTTGCCTGCACCGTTACATCCAATCACCCCAAGAATATATCCTGGCTCTAACGCAAAATGAATGTCTCTCAGAAAAAAATATCCAATTTGTTTGTAAATATGGTTGCATTCCATCAGATAATCCATATGGTATCCCTCCCTGTTCGATATATACAGTATATACAGTTATATACACATTGTCAAGTAAAAAAGAACGAAGTTCTTATACTCCGTTCCTTGTAATTTCTCACAGTCGGTACACTTACCTCTAATATCTCTGCTATCCCTATCATAAATGCAAAATGAACTCATGACGATATACATATATTATATACTGCATTTTATCCAATCAACACCTTTTTGCCCTCAAAAGCAAATCCATATTTACGGATATGATCTACCGGTATACCCTTGGCAGTTAAGGAGGCTGCATAATTCTTCTCTTCAATCTGTATAAGGGCAGCATTTACCGTGTCTTCTAGTGTCTTTTCATCATCAGCATCATGCACCTTGAACTCTAAAATAATGGCATCCTTTTCCTTATTCTTTGGCTCAATCACTACATCATATCTTCCAAAACCACTTTCCCGATTGGATGTTACCATATACTCTCCACTCATATCTGCAATCAACCCCAAAACGAATCCATGATAAAAACGCTCTGGTGCATCAAATGATGGTGTTTTTCCAGTATCAAAATAACTAAATATCTGAAGTGCAACCCGATTCATATAGGCATTCATTTCTTTACGATTTCCCCGAATCATTGCTTTCACAAAATCATTATAGTCTGTTTTGGCCTTATTGAACCATCCCCGTACCATACTGTAAAACATATCCACAACTTCCCCATTGGTAAGGTTCAGACCATATATAGTATCTCTTCCCTCTTCACCTTTCTCCTCATGCTCCACCACCTTCAGGTATCCACTAGCGAGCAGCAGACTCCAGATAGCAGCCTCATTATCATCCAATTGATTATACACAATCTGCTCATCAATCGGACAATAAATGGTCTCTCTATTAAGCAATGCTTCAAATGTTGTCTTAATATCCCGGTTGCCCTGCCTGATTAGCTTACCCACCAGACTGTTACTGCTGGTATTTGCCCAGTATGTGGCAACTTTTCCAGTATCAAGAAAATTAATAATCGACCAAGGGTTATAGATATCTTCCTGTCCACCAAAAACAAATCCGTCATACCAGCGTTTCACAATGTCTTTCTTTTCACTATATCCATACTCTTCCAATGAAGTAAAGACTTCCTCTTCCGTAAAACCGAAAGAGGTAGCATATTCATCCGATGTGGTGGTGACAACCTTCAGATTGTTCAAATCAGAGAAAATTGATTCTTTGCTGACTCTGGTAATTCCAGTCATGACAGCCCTTGCCAGATATGGATTCGTCTTAAAAGTGGAGTTGAACAGGCTCCTTGTAAATGCCACCAGTTCCTCCCAGAATCCATTCACATATGTTTCCTGCATCGGCGTATCATATTCATCCAATAGAATAATTACTTTTTTCCCATAATAGCGGTACAGGTAATCAGACAGCTTGTGTATTGCAGAAGCTGCCACCACCTCCGGCATATCTGCACGAACAGACTGAAAAAATGCTTTATCTGCATCTGTAATCCAATTGCTTTCTAAAAGAAACATGTGATGATTATACAAATCTGCAATGGACTGACAGATTCTGTACTTAGTGGATTCATAGTCCCGTTCCTTGACATTGGCAAAGGACAGACTAATCACCGGATAGGTTCCCTGTAATTCTCTATACTTCTCTTCCTTCCAGATAGAAAGTCCTTCAAACAAATCTCCCCGTCCAGTATAATTCACAGAGAAAAACTGTTCTAACATACTCATGTTAAGTGTTTTTCCAAACCGCCTCGGACGGGTGATAAGGGTAACGTCATCCCCACTTTCCCACCATTCCTTAATAAATGCTGTTTTATCCACATAAAAATAGTTTCCCTCAATCACTTTATCAAAACTCTGTATTCCAATTCCCACTGTCTTTGCCATACGAAAACCTCCCACGTTTTTTCCTGATATTCCGGCGAATTGCAGTTACTCTTATTTGCCTGCAAGAACCGCTTTGATGTCTTCCATGGTCATTCCAGTTGCAACCTCAATCTGTTCCAATGTAAAGCCGTTATTATGCATATTCATTATTACTTCCGTCTTTCCTTTCTCCATGCCCTTTTCCATGCCCTTTTCCATGCCCTTTTCCATGCCTTCTGCAATACCGGCTTCCTTTATTCCCTGACTTAAATTACACATAACGCCCACATCCTTCCTAATACTGTCTTCTATTGGAATATTATATTCCTTATCCAGCAATTGTAATCTTTCTTCCGATGTCAATACCTGAGAGAACAAGCCACCCAGCAGACGGTGAAGCTCATACATCTCATCCTGTTCAGGAAGCTCCTTTGCCAGCCCTATCATAAATGCAAAATGAGCTCATGACGATATACATTTATTATATACTGCATTTTCTTTTTTCTCAACCAAAGATTACTGTTTTCACCAATCTTATCTGCTCTTGCAAAATATTATAAAATATGTTATATTAACCATTGGTTACCCGTTTATTATATAATATTATAACCAATGGTTAATGCCAAGAGGTAAATCATATGAAATTTTGTCCAGAAAGACTGATACAAGTACGTGAATCTTTA
>JBJEJE010000136.1:0-1635 GCA_051877755.1 Lachnospiraceae bacterium
AGGACTGCTAAACAAAAAATCAATATTCGGAAAGAAACCCATTTTTTTATATTCGAATAACTGCATTTCACCCTCTTGGGAAAGGACTTCATCCGTTTTTCCCAAATATCGATGTTCCATATTTGCTTTTGTTGCCCCGTGTCTGATCAGTACAAGCGTTATTTGATTTTCTGCCCTATCCCGCATATCACTCGTTCCACCTCTTCTGCCTTTTTTGCCAGTTCTACAAGTATTCTTCCTGTTCGCTCTCTATATTCTCTTTCAAATGCCTCTATCGGTACGATACCATTACCAACCTCATCACTGATAATCACACAATCCGGATAATTCTCTACAAAAGCAAGGATTTCCTTCTCCGGGCATCCATCCTTGACTATTCTTGATCTAATCCAATTATGAAGATGATTGATAACCACAGTCTCTCTTTGCTCACCCATATTCTCAGGTATTTCGCCATCCAATATCTTACTCGTTTTTATATCATATTTTTGAAGTACATAGTTTAATTTTCCCTGTGCATATCCGCCGATTACCAGCTTCATTTTCTACCTCCGTCACATCAAAACATTGATTCCTGCCGCCACAATCATCATTCCAGCCTCACAGATAAGAACAAAATAGCCTGCTGTATCTCCTGTAATTCCTCCAAGCTCCCTTTTCGTCCGATTATAGTAATACAAAAATGCCAGAAATGCAGCTGCTACCACAAGAATACCCGCATACAGCGATTGCCGGAGCATAAAACATATACAGGCTATACCCTGCAGGTATAAGGACCACTTCACAATCGCTTTCTGTGAACTGCTTACAAAAAGATATAGCATTCCGTCTTTCTTGGCTGGTGGAAAGGAGACAACACTGATTCCGCTTAAGCACCGTGCCAAAAAGAAACCGCCGCATACAATCTTTAGTAATTTGGGGTCTGCTACTTCGGAAAATGCCCCTATATAAATGATTCCATACATAGCAAGCATTATGACAGCAAATGCTCCTATATGAGAATCCTTTAATATTTCCAGTTTCTTCTCCCGTGGCTTAAAAGAATGAAATGCATCCATGGTATCCATAAAACCGTCTACATGAAATCCCCCGGTAATCAATAACGGAATTGCTGCTCCTATCAGGACATGACATATGTCTCCAACATCAAATATACTGCACAGGCAGCTCCATAAATAAACACATCCACCAATGACTGCTCCAATCCACGGAAAGAAACAGAGCATATATTTCATATCCTCTTCCTTCCACTCAAATTGCGGAACCGGAATCCTGGAATAGATAGAAAACGCAATCATAATTGACTTAAAAATATGCATCCTGTTTGTCCTTTCTATCATGCTAAACACGTTTCTGCTTAACCACTAATGGAATGCCGACCACTACTTCTACAACTTCGTCTGCCAGCTCTGCCAGTTTCTGATTGAGCCTTCCCATTGCCCGGATATATGCCATCGTGGTCTTGTCATACACGCTTCCATCTTCAAAAACGTTGTTGCTCACAATAACAAGGTGAGTCACTTCCTGATTTAATAACACTATTCCATCCACTATTTTTTCTGTTATCACTTCTTCTGTTTCCGGTACTTCTCCCGAAAACATCTCATTGGCTGCCAGATTAGAGATACATTCCAA
>JBJEJE010000137.1:0-7738 GCA_051877755.1 Lachnospiraceae bacterium
AAATGGCTATCGTCTTATAAATTTATTGCGAAAAGTTTTCATTCCTCAACGCTGGAAAATATTGCTATTTTATAGCACCAAACATCAATCTATTTAGACTTTTTTTGTCCGCTGAAATATGTTAATATATTTAATAGTAGGAGTGTCAGAGTTATTATGAGTGTAAAGATGGAAGATATTTATCGACAAATTGAAGAGATTGCCAGACATAATAAAGTAGAAAAGATTCTTCTGTTTGGTTCACGGGCTAGAGGTGACAATACAGAAAAAAGCGATATTGATTTAGCTGTCTATGGATGTGACAACTTTGCACAGTTGTGTGATCAGTTAAATGAGAAATTATGGACCTTGTTGGAATTGGATATTATTGATATGGATTCAGATTATCTTTCACAGGATTTGATAGACCAAATTAATCGAGATGGAGTGGTAATTTATGAAAAGATTTGAACAGTATACGAAGCATCTGGAAGTAATGAAACGTGCATATAAAGAAGATTTGAATAATGAATTTATTATAAGTGGAATTATTGATAAGTTTTTTATTCAATTTGAATTGGGCTGGAAAGTGTTAAAAGAATTGTTAAAATATGAGGGCAGGGAAATAGGGCTTTCTGGTTCACCAAGGGAAATTATTAAGGCTGCATATTCATGTTTTGATTTTCTTGAGGAAGAAACATGGTTAAAAATGCTTCGAGAGCGGAATGATACAACACATATATACAATGAGGAAGCTGCCAGGAAGCTGGTAAGGCACATACTGGACGAGTATATTGTGGAATTTGATAAAATACAAAAGTCGATTGAAAAGCAGTACGGAAAAGAATTAGAGAATATACAATAGGAGAAAGTAATGGAACGCAATATAGATATGTCCGAGGTATCGGACGGTAAGTTATATGGATTAAATGATATGGTAAAAGCAGGGTGTGATGACTGTAAAGGATGTTCTGCCTGCTGTCATGGAATGGGCAATTCTATTGTCCTAGATCCTTATGATGTGTACCGGCTGACAACGGGATTAAACTGCAGATTTGAAGATCTGTTGTTGGATAAACTGGATTTGAATGTGGTGGATGGCATTATTTTACCGAACCTGAAAATGACGGGTAACAAGGAATGCTGTGTCTTTTTAAATGAAGAGGGGAGATGCAGCATCCATGCAATCCGTCCGGGAATCTGCCGGATTTTTCCTTTGGGCAGAATTTACGAAAATGGTTCCTTTCAGTATTTTCTGCAGGTTCATGAGTGTAAAAAACCTAACCGGACTAAGGTTAAGGTGAAGAAGTGGATTGATACACCGGATATTGCAAAAAATGAAGCTTTTATCAACCGCTGGCACTATTTTTTAAAGGGACTTAGTGGGAAAATGCCGGCTTTACCGGAGGATGAAGTAAAAAAGATCAATATGTATATTCTGAATACGTTTTTTGTGACACTTTACGAGGAAAGACGGGATTTTTATGAGCAGTTTGAGGAGCGCATGAAGGCAGCTGAGGGTATATTTTTGCTGTAGGATAGATGTTACTAAGAAACATTTAACATTTAATTTACGAAATGATGATAGATAATCTCATATTTCATTGATACAATCACTATGAAATCAAAAAGTACAATGAAATAAACAGGAATGATTTTAAGTGATTATGAAAGATGAGAGGATGTATTTATGATAAAAAAGCGTAATGTTAAGATACTAGTTACAATAGCATTGTTGTTATGCTGTGTAAGTTCCTATATTGTAACCTATGCAAACGGAAAAACCCTTAAAAAAGATGTGTGTGAAATGGCTACAGCCATGGCAAAGGTTGAAAAATGCTACGATGTAGGATATGCTTGCGCAGCAGAAGATGAAAAAGCAGGACAGGACACGATGACGTTTTATCAGGTGTCTTATCAGGTCGATGGAAAAGAATATATAGTTAGAATGAAGGAAAATGAACAATTAAAAGGTTTAAAGGCAGGAGACAATCTGGAAATCAGGTATAGCGTGGAAACACCGAAGCTTGTGTATGCTGCAAAATAGAATGTGAAGAAACAGAAAAAGTCATCCATTCTGTGACATTTGTTACAGTGAATGGGTGTTTTTTTTTGTATAATAATATTAGGAAACGGTTATTATGATAATATATTTAAAAAGGAGATGTAACTTTATGAAAATTCTTTTTTATGATGCGACCAACTATGATAAAGAATCCTTTGATAAGGAGCTGAAGCAGTATCCGGATATAGAGATTACTTATCAGGAAATCGACATTTCATTGAAAACAGTATCTCTTGCAAAGGGTTATGATGCAATCTGTGCTTTTGTAAATTCGGATTTAAGTGCTCCGGTTATTGACAAGCTGCATGAGACAGGAATTAAGCTCATATTGCTCCGCTGTGCCGGATTTAATAATGTGGATTTAGAAAAGGCCAATGCATATGGAATAACAGTTCTGCGCGTGCCGGGATACTCACCGGAAGCGGTAGCGGAGCACGCCATGACACTGGCATTATCCGTAAACCGGCATATCCATAAGAGTTATATCCGTGTCAGGGAGAATAATTTTAGTCTGACCGGTCTTACAGGCATGAATTTTTATCAAAAGACGGCAGGCATTATCGGAACCGGTAAGATTGGCGCAGCCATGTGCCGTATCTGCCGGGGATTTGGCATGAAAGTAATTGCCTATGATATGTATCCGAATGCAAGTCTTGATTTTGTAGAGTACAAGTCATTAGAGGAAGTGTTAAAGGAAAGTGATTTGATTTCCCTTCATTGCCCATTGACGGAGGAAACGCATCACCTGATCAATGAAAAGACGATTGCCATGATGAAAGACAATGTAGTATTCGTCAACACCTCCAGAGGAGCACTGGTAAAGACCGAAGATTTGATCCAGGGAATCCGAAATAAGAAATTCTTTGGTGTTGGATTAGATGTATATGAAGAAGAAGGACGAAATGTATTTGAAAACCGTGAGGATGAGCTGTTAGAGTCTTCCATTACGGCAAGATTATTGTCTTTCCCAAATGTGATTGTCACCTCCCATCAGGGCTTCCTGACACACGAAGCATTGTCTGCCATCAGCCAGACCACATTACAGAATGCAATGGATTATGCAAATGGACAGATTGTAGAGGGGAATCTGGTAAAGTAACAGGAAGAACATTTTATGTATATGAAAATAAGGGGGCATATCATCAGTGTGATATGCCCCTTGTTTTTGTCTTTTATTATTTTGCTGTAGTTCCATTACCAGTGGTATTGGTACCGGAAGTGTTGGTATTTGTGTTTGTACCGTTATTGGTACTGTTATTAGTACCATTTGTTGTATTGCCTGTGTTTGTGATAGGATATTCTTCAATGGCATTATTTTCGCCCTTCTTATAAATTTTACCGGAAGTGGCATCTACATAGAATTCACCAAACAACTCACCATTCTCATTTTTGCTGGTATCATAGAGTTTGAAATGATATCCCTTTGAACCTTCCTGATAGTCATTTAATTCACGGTCTTCATCCCGAATTTCAAATTGGGCATCTGCGTGATAGGAACTCATAGTATTGAGAAAATACTCATGGGCATCATTGTAATTGGTAAAACCGCCATTGCCAACAAGATCATTTACAGCATTGCCAACTCCGTTAGCTACATCTTCAGCAGCATTTCCCACATCATCAGCTACATCACTTACTACGTTATTGCCATTGTTGTCGTTATTGGTATTGTTGCCGCTGGTGGAACCATTGTTGCTGTTTCCACAGCCGGTCATGGCAAAGCAGAGAACACAGGAAACTGCGATGACATAAAGGTAATTTTTAAATTTCTTCATAATTAATCTCCTTCTTAATGTTAATTTGGTTTTTTGATTATAAAATCATAAAATCCTGTCTTTTGTATTATGTGTAGTTCCGTTTTTTTTATACAAAATTAAAAAGTCGGCTGATAGAAAATTTATTCTTGGGAAGAAGATTGTTTATTTGTGGAAGAAGTGGAATTTTTTGAAAATTGTTTGCCGGTATGATCTAAATAATAATCAGAAGTATATATGAGGTCGGAAACTTTTACAAAGGAGTATCCCTGTTCTTCTAATTTAGTTAACATAACATCAAGTGCATCCTTTGTGTAAGTGGCACCATTGTGTAGTAATATGATGCTTCCATTTTCAAGATTTTTATGTTCGCATACTGTGCGGATAATAGAATCAATGCCATAATCCTTCCAGTCCAGGCTGTCCACGGATTGATTGATGGCAGAGTATCCCATGGCGTGGGAAACCTCCACCACATCATCATTCCAGTCACTGTAAGGAGCACGGAACAGTGTCATATCTTTTCCAATCAGTTCATATACTGCGTTATGGCAGCCCTGTATTTCTGCTGCCATTTCTTCTTTGGACAGCTGTGGCATATGTTTATGGGTATCACCGTGATTGGCAATTTCATGCCCTGCTTTATCAATGGCAATAATGGCATCCGGATTCTTGCGCGCCCATTCGCCGGTAACAAAAAAGACAGCGGGAGCATTGTGCTTTTTAAGAATGGAAAGAATCTGGTCTAAATCTTCTGTTCCCCAGGCACTGTCAAAGGTGAGAGCCACCACCGGCTGGTCGGTATCCACACAGTATATTGGAAGTTCATTGGCGTAAACAGAGGAAAAGGCGGTAATATGCCTTGTAACAGCTGCATTACGGATTCCATAGAGAAAAACTGCAATCAGAAGAAACAGAGTAATATATTTCATATAGTTGAATTTTATATGTGTAGGGAAATTCATGGCATACCTGTGGAAATATGTTTTTTAAGTGTATGAAAAAATGCGGGTATTTAGAACAAAATGCAAAGGAAAGTTATCCGAAATTATTAGTGAAAAAAATTGTAATATACATTATAATTAGAATATCAGAAAACTTATATGACTGTCGGATGGTCATACCGGCTTTCTAAAAATGGCGAATACAGGATATGAGGGTGATTCACATGAAAAGAGTTTGGAATGCATTGCGATATGGAGATGCAGAAACAAGAAAGTGCATAGGAAGTGTGATTTTCTTTTCTGTACTGGCAGTAATATTGATTATTATATCCGGGGTTACGGGAAAGTTTGGTTTGTTTATATTGGGAATGATAGCTGTCATAGCAGCCATTCTGTATTCCCAGACTTTTACACTGGTGGATGATGATTTTGTAGCGGAAGTGGACCGAAAGGGAACAAAGGAAGCAGTACGGTCTGTATCCGTGAAGAAAAATGGAATTGTGTCCGGTAAAACGGAGACAAGGAAGGATAGCGAAAAGGAAGATCCCATTGAGGAGCAGGAAGAAGATAGGAAAGAGGAAAGAAAAGAAGAGGAGAACCCGGACATTTTCCGTCATTATGATAAACAGACAATGAAAAGGATAAAACGGAAATACCATGTAAAAAAAGATCACCGTCCGATTATTATTGATTCTTCGAAATCCTACCGGATTAAGGAGTGTCCGGCATTTATCTGGCGTGTACATAACAAAGTCTTTTTGCTTTTGCTGGAAAAGGAACCAAGAAGAATCAGCATTTCAAGAGATCTGATACGGAATATGGGGTATAAGCCGGGGGTTCGTGTGAATCGTCTGGAGGAATATAAGGCATTTGAAAAAGAGAATCTGGTAACCAGTGTATTTGAACAGTATCTGCCGGATTACTATGATTCCAAGGTGAAAAATGATCCTTTGAAAAGCAAGAATCTGTACACGATTTATCCGGATATCTGTATTACAAACCGGTCGGCATATCAGGTGATGGATTTATTGCTACTCAATTTTATGCCGGAGGATAAGATCACAAAATCTGAGAAGCTGAATGGATTTTTTAAACGTGTCTATGCTGCCAATATCCTTTATAAAGACCGGGTATACAGTATTACAGAGTATAAGGATGCGGTGGAAAAGGCACTCAGTGAAATGTGCTATGCAGATATTCCGGAGCGGGAATTTGCCATTACCCTTGAAAATCTGGTAAAGGGAAGGCTGATTTCACAGGAATACGCAGCATACTACACGGATTTGAAAGATAAACTTTCATAGTACCATTTTGCCACAGCAGATCCGATGATGATGAAATAGCCGATAACACTGTATATATCAGGTATCTGGCCTAAAAAGATAAAACCAAGTATGGCGGCAAATAGAATCTGTGAATAGTCAAAAACAGATATTTCTCTTGCCGGTGCTTTGGTATAGGCGGCAGTGATACTGAGCTGTCCACCAGCAGCGGCACAGCCTGCAAGAATCAGGATACCGAACTGCTTTCCAGTCATTGGAGCATAATTAAATATAATAAACGGCAGAGTGACCAGGCAGGAAAAACAGGAAAAGAAACAGACAATAACCGGTCCTTTTATCCCCTGGGTTCCCAGTTTCCGTACATAAGTATAGGCAAGTCCTGCACCTATACCGCCCATCAGCCCGATGAGAGCAGGAAGGGAACTTAATTCAAATTTGGGTTTGGCTACAAATAAAGCTCCGATAAATGCTATGATCAGAGTACACCATTCAAAACGGTTTGCAGTTTCCTTTAAAATAACAATGGAAAACAACACTGCAAAAAACGGTGACAGCTTATTGAGCATGGAAGCATCGGATATATTTAAGTGGTCTACCGCATAGAAGTTACATAGAATACCTATGGTGCCAGCGATGGAGCGAAGCAGTAAATCTTTAATATTCTCCTTTTTAAGTTTGACTTTTTCTTTACTTTTTGCCAGCATGATAAATGCCAGAATAGCAGCGACAAAATTGCGGAAAAAGCTTTTCTGTATAGTTGGAATATCCCCTGCGAGCCTGACAAACAGGTTCATCAGTGCAAAGAAAAATGCAGCAGACAGAATGCAGAGGATTCCTTGATTCTTTTTTGTCATAATGTGTACACTTCCTTTATAATGTCATCAGCATATGCAGATGTTCTTCAAAGCATACGCCGTCGTTGATTGGTATATTCATCTGTGCAGATGTAGTTAAACAGGTACGGATATACTGTGCAGCTGTCTCCACCGCTTGCTTTAACGGAATATTATGTAAACTGCATCCTGCTAAAATGGATGCAAACACATCACCTGTTCCCGGACGGAGCGGCATAATTTTTTCTCCATAAATGACATCAAAATGTCCCTGTTCATAAATGGCATTTCCAATCCGGTTTTCTTTTTCTATTCCGGTTACCACTATTTGTTTTGCACCATCTTTTGTAAGCTCTTTGCACATTTTTTCAATGTCCTGTTCCCAAAAGTCTTCCCGGTAAGGAGTATCCGTAAGGATGCAAAGCTCTGTAACATTCGGTGTGGTAAGAGTGGATTTACTTACCAGCTGTCTCATGGCTTGGCACATTTCCTTTGTATAGGAATCGTAGATTACGCCATGATCTCCCATAACAGGGTCTACAATTCTTTTTTCAAAAGAAAAATCCTGAAACATCTTTGTAATAATCGAAATTTGTTCCTCTGACCCAAGAAAACCGGTATAAATGGCATCAAAAGAAAGCTGCAGATGCTTCCATTTTTCCAGATAGTCTGTCATATATGGAGTAAAATCCAGCATGGAATATTCCGGATATTCTGTATGGTTGGATAAAACCGCAGTGGGAACAATGCCGCACTGTATTTTCATTGCAGAAAGAATGGGGAGAGCCACCGTAACTGAGCAGCGGCCAAAGCCTGATATATCATTAACAATTGCGATTTTCTTTTGCATGGTTGCTCCTTTCCGAAATCCCTGTTTAGT
>JBJEJE010000138.1:0-7726 GCA_051877755.1 Lachnospiraceae bacterium
TGATGCAACAAATTTGAAATCCAATATACCATTCTATTCATGCTATACCTCACTTAGATTCTTCTGCTCCTTACAGTCATATTCTAATACTTAGGCTGTCCTATAAGACGGACTCATGAATACAACATCTGCCAGTATGCAAAGACACTGGCAGCAAAAATAAACTATATTAATGAGATATACAAAATAAATTATCCTATTGTTTCTTGATTGCTTTTTGGGGTTGAATCTTCACATCCCCAATCGCCTCTTCTGTAATTCCCATTATTTCCATCCCTTTTTCCAATGAATCAGGAATAGGATAGAAAAACATTATTTGATCTTTAATATCTTTTCCAAGTACACCCAAATCACACATACGTTTAGTGGTAGCAGCTATACTTTGATGAGAATATCTTCTACATTCATCTATTTTCATAAGTTCAGACACTGAACATGGCTTTCCGATTTTATACAGAGCACTCAAAATATCCAGAGCTTTAGGAATCATATTGGATGAAATAGTCGTGTCGTTTTTCTGCACTAGATTCTGCATTACTTTCTCTTCTGCTTCTTGCAATTTATCTTTATCCTCCAATATTGCCTGAAAGGAAATCAGTACCCTATTCATATCTTTCTGATATGCGTCATACAATTCCATAACTGAATTATATAATACTTCTCCACTGCCTCTATCCATAGCGTTTACACTACTGTTAATCTGTGCACTTTGAGCGTTTAACTGTCTTTGATGTTCATGCTCATTCATTACAGTATATAGTGCAGCCGTGCCGATGCTTGACGTTAAAATACCAAATCCTAGTCCTGTACTGGTTCGCTCACCATACGCTTGGTTTGACATTGTTCTCACCGTCCTGTGGCTTTCTTCATTTACATTTACACATCTCATAAATGCTTCATCAAAAGTGTCAGTCATTTTCATTATTTCTTTACATAATTCATCTATCAACTGAATTTTGATCTGATTTTGTGTTCCAATCTGCCTGAAAGCTGCCATGTTTTTTTTGCATACAATTTCAGGGCGCACATTTTCAACAAAAAGTCCATCAGTCATTTTTTTTACATCCTCGATACTGACAATATTATCAACAATATCATCAGTTTTCTCATTTTCACGAATTTTTCTTTCTTCCAGAATTGCTGCGCCTTCCGAATTGAGTGTAGATGTACTCTGATATGTAGTGGCATTTAATACTCTTCTCACCACATAGTTGTAACATACTGCAAATTTCTCATTCGAGACAAGACTATATACTTTCTGAAACTGTGCTTGCTGTGAATTTATTGTTTTCTGTGAATTTATATTTTCTTTTTTCTTAAAAACATCAAATAATCCCATCATTATCTCCATTTCTGCTTGGATTTACCAGCTTCCTCTTTTTGAGTCGTTATGAATATAAAGGGCATCTCTCTACCTCCCTTCAATTCAAATTTACTGTTCCTAATAAAATAAATTTATTGGGATATACCCAATCGCCAAACAACAATTTGTCTTTTACAATATAAAGACTACCTTTATTCATCTTCACTTGTTAATAATACTACTGGCGTGTATTCACATTTAGGTACTATGTTCTTGATCAGATTAAACAGGTCTGCAAAACAATCTCCTGACACCCAATATAATTTCTTCACTATAGATTTATCGGCATAAGTTATCTGAAATTCAATCCCCCCAATATCAGTGCATTCCTCAACCGTCTCTGATTGAATAATGCCAGGAATCATTTCTGCAATTCTTCTATACATTTCCCGGTAGACAGGACTGGTTGTTGTATATTTCCATTTTCTTTTGGGGTTTATATCACTCTCTACCAGTGGAATATATTCATAGTTCAATCCATCTGGCGTAATAATTAGCCTGTCATGATATGCCTCATCCTCACAGCAAAAACCAGACGCACCCTTAATTACTACTTTTATGATTTCATTCATGATAGGCTCTCCTTTCCAAACTGCATACTATAGAAAAATTATATCATACCGCAGGTAAAACAGATAACCATATTTCCCATATAGAGATAAATAGCAAAAATCATGCATTTACAATGAAATAAGAAATGTGTACAATACACTTACATATGTAAAAAGGGGGATTTACTTATGTCAGTCGTATTTAAAGATATTACACCCGTGGATCTGCGCATCTACTTATCTGTCCTTACTCTGCATCAGCCATTTACCAAAAAGGAATTTTACGCTGCTGTGTTGGCAGTGTATCCGAGACTTTCAAGACAAGCACTAAGGTATAGATGCAGGAAACTACTGAAAAATAAGATGGTGCTTTATCGAGGACATTTTCGTAATAAACAGTATTCCTGCATCTTTACCAAAGAAGAATTAAAAGATGCCACATACACCTATTCTGATGGAAAAAGAGACTATTCTAAGAGTTTCTTAGTCTGTGGTCTATGATTGCTTACACAGTTTTACCCTTAATTGTAAATATTTATAATATTTGTAGGGATTCTTAAAGATTGTACTGATATGGATTGGATATAAAATCTGATACTGAATATGATGGCTGATACACCATCTGCATAATGATTCTGAATTGTGTACTTTCGGATTCAGATAAGATAGTTGTGTCTTTTCCCAGTCATTGCATATATACATTGCTACAGGGAAATTAAGATTTTCCTGAAATAAATGGAACTCTTTCAGGTCATTTGGTGTTTTTAATTTCAAGTTACCTCCTTCTGTCCTCTGCATTAAGACTACCATATTTTACGCATAAAAAAAAGAGGCAGCCAGCTATAAAACTGACTGCACATCTTTTGTCCGCACACCCTTTTCCCGGCTGTTTATTTCTACTGTTTTCTGTTTATCCTTCATCTTCTCCAATATGGATGTCTTCCCACTTTCTGCTACCTTACTATTGCTAAATTGAATATCCTCAATCCTTTCAGCATAAGATACCTTATCTAATGGCAGTATTTCATTCTGCCGGAATGAAAAATAATTATCCCTGCCTAAAATAATATGGTCTGCAAGCGGAATCCCGATAAGATCACAGGCTTTTTGCATCCTGTCCGTAATCTGAATATCATACCTTGATGGTTTCAGTTCATTGGATGGGTGATTATGTAAAATAAGTATCTGCGCTGCATTGGAAAGAATGGCAGTTTTTAAGATTTCTCTTGGATGCGCCAAACTACCATCCAATATCCCCATACTAACTATGCTGGCATTGATTGGTTTACCTTTTACATTTAAGTTCACTACACTTAGTACTTCCCTGTCATAATCTGCAAATTCTTTTGCCAACACACGTACCGCAGCTTCCGGAGTTTCAATCTTTTCATCAGAGAGGAAAGACGGCTGTGATACCATACGGATTGCCACATTCCTTAGTTCATACGCATTATCAGCCATCTTCTCCCTCCTCTGAAAATGATATGGTTACAATAAATTCCTGATTTTCAAGCTCTTTCAAACAGTCAAGTAGGGTATATGGTTTTTCTCTGTCAGACTTCTCTTTCCGGTCTTGCCTTTTTGGGCTGTTCCGGTGTATTCTCTTTGTCATATTTTTTTACTGCCTCTCTACCCTCTGATAATTTTTCCATCACAGACTTATTCTTTTCGACTGCCTCGTTTTCATTTTCCTGCTTTGAGCCATTATTGATGATACCGTCAATCATTCCATAATCATCTTCCAGCAGTTCCTCCACTTTTTTTAATGGATTATTTTCTACAAAGGCAGACCAACGCATTTTCTCAATTCCAAAAATACCACCATTTTGTGCGTGCTGGATGATTGCTTCCTTACTATCCAAGCTACTTTCCGTATCGTCCGGATGCAGTGCAAATACTTCCAATCCAGCATCATACAGTTTCTTTGCATTATCTTCACGCACTGGGAGCATTCCACCCCATTCATATCCATAAGAAATCATATCCTCTTGGGTAATAGAACGGTCTGGATCAATCGGTACTACCATTGCCTCTGCCTCCAGATTAAGTACTTCTGCAACAATTTCCCCTACATCTGCTCGCATGGCAGGTGTGATGTCTTCGGCAACAAGTTTCCCTGCACAGTCTACTACTACCATGTTTGCATCCTGACCAAATGCTTCACTTTCCATAAGATAATAGGTATTTCCATGTACCGCAAGTTCCTCTAAGGAATGCCACGTACCATCATGTCCTTCTACCATAAGTCCTGTTGTATCAATATCTACTGCAAGTTCCTTTTGGGATAAGAACTCCGGTACGGCTGTAAATCCGAAAGAATCCACGTAATGTGCCGTATCCACGCCATTTTCATGAAACACGATAACATCACTGACACTAAGGGAATGCCCTCTGAAATCTGCCGGATGCTCCATATTGAACTTATAGTAAATACTATCAAGAGTATCTGAATCCGTCTTTGGTGCTTCATATACCTTTTCATAGTTTTCGGAAGTGACTACCAATCCTCTTTGCTGTAGCTCACTCATGGATGCAAAACGGTAATCATGCATTTCATCCCCCTGTTTTAACTGGTAGATGCAATAAGTATCTCCATGTACATTTTCCACCTGTACCTGCTTTTCCAATTCTGACTCTGGTACTGGAAGCACCACAAGCTGCTCCCCTACTTTTAAGAACATTTCCGGTGTTCCAAAAAGATTGCTGTATCGGTCAATCTGTTCATCTGTCAGAGAACCAAAATCATATTCCGTAAGTCCAGCCACCATGAAATTTCCTGCCAAAATATCATAGACCTCTCCATTTTCGTCACGAAGACATCTGTTAAGCTGGCTGCCATTAAACTTATGGTCATCATTACAGATTATTGCTGCTCTATCCTCAAAAGGATATACTGCCTCAATACTGCCTCCTACTTCCCTTTGCAGATTTTCTAAGGTATGTTCAATTTCTTTTACATAAGGCTTTTTCATGGGTTCAATCACTAAAACCTTAATTTTTTCCGCTTCTCTTTCTTCCATCCCGGTCAGTCTGTATTCATCCGGAATGTCCTCTAAGCTGCCATCATAATACTCGTTCCATTCCTCTCCGGTATCACGCATATATCCGGCATCCGTAAACATACCGGCTTCGTTTATCTGGCAGTCGCTTCCATATCTTTCAAAATCAATATAGTTAGCAAGTTCCCCCATTTTTTCATTCAGGTCTTCTCCATAGGTTAGTTCCGCATAGTATCTTCCTAAGTCATCCTCATCCTTTACCTCTGTAAGAAGATCATATTTTCCCAAGTTATAGGCAAGGTTAATCAGTCCGTCAATGCCTGACTGTTCCACGGAAATCCCTGACTCCAATACAGCTTCATATTTTTCCCTGTCTGGAACAGACATATTTTCAAGCAGTCCGGCAAGATAGTTTAGCTTATCCAAACTCTCATACTCGCCAAGCTGCTTAGATACCCCATACAAATCCATATCATAGTCAGTAATAAAAACTTCCTCATGCTCTGCATCAATGCCGATTCGTTCATACACTGCCTTTAACTCATCCAGTGTTACCGGAAATTTTACCCATTCCCCGACAAGCTCTCCTTCGTTATACTTTCCAAGATTTGTTACATAAGCCTCAATTCCGCTATTTTCCATATTCTGCATCCTCCTTTTCAAAGATTTCTGCCGGATAATCAAGTAACGCTGCAAATTCCTGATCCGTTGTGTTCTCCAGCTTGTTTATGGTATTTCCTACCAGTTCTTTCATGTATCCCTCACAATGGCGCAGAAGCCACATAAGCTCCTGTACCATTTCCCTGCGTTCTTTTGCAGCGCATACTTTGACCAAATTTTTTTCTTCAATCGTAAATCGTTCCATTATTCTCTTGCCTCCTTTTCATGGTTTTTTGTCTGCTGTGCGTCTGCCTTTGCTATCTGTGCCATTTTTTTCCGCAGGTTTTCCATCACAGACGGCTTTTTACAGCCTTCACTTTCCTTTTGGGGCGTAGAAAAAGACGGCTGCTTTTCTGCAACCGCCTCCTTTATTGCTGGCTTTAATTCGTAATCTGACATCTGTTTTTCTGTCAGAGGCTCCTTATATTCCAGATAGCCCCATGCCCTCATCTGTCCTCCACACACTTCCTGCCTGTCATCAAAGTTTTGGATATTTTCCGGTTTTCCCGGATATGTTCCAATACTTACAGGTCGTTGCGTGGAATAATAACGATACAGCCCGGTATCTTTATCAGGTTCAGGGATACTCTGCTTACTTTCCAAAGCATTTGCTTTATCTTTTAATGCAAAAAAGGCTTTTCTCATATCCCCTGCACTGATTTCCGGTTTTGCATAAGAACTGACATCAAATCCAGCCTCAACACCTCTTCTGATCTCTCGCATCTGCTTATCAGAAAAGTCCGGATTTAAGAAACTCTCAACATCTGTTCCCTTATCTAATCCAATCCTGATTTCTTTCATTTGCCCGGCATCATATTCTGGTTTTGCATAGACCGTAACATCCAAAGTACGCTTCATACCATTTTCAATCTCTCTCCACTGTTCCGGCGTATAGAGCATTTTGGGTATGTTATCATACTCCATCTGTCTTTTTATCTTGGTAATCTCATCCTCTGTCATTGGATGATCCAAAAGAGAAATCTGTTTTCCGGACACTGTTACCTGCTCTGCATCATACCCCTCTTTCATCTTCTCTAAGGCAAATGCCATCTGGTATGCCGGGATTTCAGGATTGACAAAACTTGATAGTGGAACATCCAAATGCGCAGCTTCCACTATTACCTGCATCTGCTCCTCGCTAAAATCTTCTCTGGATACAAATGCCATATCCATTACCTCGTCAATCCTCACGGATGCTTCACTTTTTAATACAAAGTCATCCATCATAATCCCCTGTTCATGCAGCTTAACCGCTTCCCTAAACTGTGCCTTTTGTTCCACCATTTCAGGACTAACATTCCGGATATTTTCCTGCATTAAATCGAAAGATTCCAAGATTTCATTTCTTGCCTGTGCAAAGGACATCTCGCCATCCCCCATCTGACCGCCATCAATCAGATTAAATTCCTTGTCATACAAAGAATAATCCCAACTGTTATCTGATGCTCTTTGGATGGATAAATAATGGTCTTCCCCCACAACATATGCACTCGTCATGATGCCGTCATCCCTGACAATTCCTCTTTCCTTTAATTCATTCCTGCACTCACTTATTGCCTGTTGCACCAGCTCACTATTCCGGTAATGGGTAATATAATTGATGGTTTCATCTAACAGTACGCCTCTTTGCATCAAATCAAACTGACCTGCATAGATACTTCCATCCTGTAAATCAAAACCAATTCCCTTACCCGAATGATTCCTTGCATCTGGGATTTTGTCATACAGATCAAAAGCCTCTTTTAAGGTAAGTCCTTCATGATACTCTCCATAGCTCGGAAATTCCATACACTCTGCCACATAAAAGGAAATGGACGGCTCTGTGCCTTTCTTATCCTGTGAATAGTACTCTACACTATGAGGATTTTTCTCCCCAAACATATTGTAGACTTCATCATCCACCGCTTTTTTTAGTTCCGGATCATCCGAAAGAGTCGTAAAGCGAAATCCTGTTGTGGATGCATACTCAATTTCATCACGGATGCAGCTTAAATATCTTTCCTTATCGGTGTACTCAAAATGCTCTCCGTTTGCATATTCCACTCTGCCTACAATTTCTTGTGGTTCATTTCTTCCCTGCTCCATATCAGCCAGATACTCATTGATTTCATCCACAATCTTCTGTGCATCCTCGGCTTCATTTGCTCCCTCGT
>JBJEJE010000139.1:0-36681 GCA_051877755.1 Lachnospiraceae bacterium
CGTAACCTAAAATTTTTGTCATAGATATGGCATTTTCATTTTTCTCTATAATAATTTTAGTGAGCAGATAAATGAGTACTGCTGATAACAGAATACATAAAATCTGAAAATAATTCATATAGGCACCCATAGAGTGATCCAGCTGGTCACACATTTTCGTAATATCCCGTTCCGTGATCACAGTGGCAATATTTTCTTCCTCAATATCCGTAATCTCCGAGTCAGATAAATAGCCTGTAAATTCCTCATCTTCCAGATTAAATACAGATTGAAAGCTCTCATTTGACATGAAAACCGCAATACTTTGACATCTGTCGTAAATTCCCACAACTTTAAACGGATACTGTTTGTTTTCATACTTCTCATCTAACAAAACGGTATCTCCCTCTACCAGATCATATTTATCCCGAAAGGACTCTGAAATGTAAACCTCATTGTCGTTAAGGGTTTCCAAATCCTTTATATTTACATATCTGCTATTTTCGGAAATACCATATACAGATACCTCTTCATCCAATACATCACTCTTTTTCCGGAGAGAATACATGTTGAATTTCTCAGCATCCTTATTGTCTGTACCAATTACATCTCCCTCTTCATCCTCATAGGATTTTAGTACATACTGATACTTCGCAAACATCATTTCTGTCGCATTTTCCTTATAATAATCCAATGTGGATGGCATTCCCACCGCCATGGCAAGCATAATCATAATAAAGAAAATGCCAAAGAAAAGGATAATATAATTCGGAACATTCTGGAATATAATCCGCAGTCGGAATCGGCTTAAGAATTTCCATCTTGGAAGACGCATAGCCTTCTGCCGTTTTGTTTTCTTTAAATCATGACGCAAAAACTGTAACGGTGTATGCTGCATCATTTTGATAATCACCAAAAGATTGACCACAAACATCAGCACTACAGGAATGAAAGTTGTCTTAAAAAACGCCTCCGCATTCCATATCGTTTCGTAGGTTGGAAGGCTATAGCTGTTGTAATACATGGACACCACAACATCTTTAAAGACTGTATACCCCAGCAGATTTCCAATACCCGCAGCAAGCACTGTCACAATCACAGGCATGGACAGATAATGTCTGACCAGCTCTCCTTTTGTATATCCGGAGGCACGAAGTGTACCAATAGCTGATGCCTCCTTTGTAATGGTATTGCTGATGGTAACTGCAAAAATAAAGGCAATAATCACAATCAGGATATCCAACAGTACGCCGCCCATGGCTTCATCCGACCCCATATCTTCTGTTGCAAAAGTAATAGCCGGATTACCATATCGTGGAACATAATCCTTAAGTTCATCATCATTTACCACAGTCTGTGTAAGCAATGCCTTCATAAAATCATCTGAAAGACTTTTTTCTTCCTTTTCATCCAAAGGCTGGGTAGCATACTGCCATGCATATGTATAATGAACTGTCTTATTTAACCTTTCAAATCCACTTTCCGTTACCATTGCCACATTGAACTTTAATGCGTCAAACATCAGGTCTGTACCTTTTTCATGCAGAGTAGAATAATTCACATAAGCAATGAGTCCTGTAATTTTGTAGGTCTGTCCACTGACTGAAATGGTATCTCCCACTTTAATTCCTACATTATCTGCATGCATACGGTCAATCGCAATTTCATCCTCTGTCTCCGGAAGACTTCCCTCCATAAGACAAGCCAGATTAACATCTTCCGTCTTTGCATAAACACGGATGGTTCCATCCACTGTGCCATCATTATCGTTATCTTCCTCTTCATTTCTGTAAAAATTTTCATATATTTTTACAGAAACCGCTCTGAAGTCCGGATCATTTAATTCATATTTATCCTCAGCGTCTGCATATTCTTCATCAATTTCCTGCTGAATTTCTTTCCACGCCTCGTCATATGCTTTCGTGTATGCTTCTTCATATACTTTATCATATGCCTCATCATATGCTTTATCATATGCTGCCTGATAGGCCCCACTCTGTTTCGACTGTTCCACTGCTGCCGGAAGTGCTGTCTCAAGCATCGCATCATTCATTCCCTGTGAAAGCAATGCCTGTTTTATCTGTATCTCAAATTCAGACTCAAATTGGGAGGTAAACTCTGCATTAAACTCTTTTGTAAATTCCAGCTCAAATTCTTCCTCAAATTCCTCATCTAACTCTTCCCTTGCCGTATCCAGATAATACTGCTTAATATCTTCTTTTTCTCCTGACTCAACGGCAGAAATCAACTCCTTATCTGCTTTATTTTTCAATTCAAAGTGCCCATCTTCCAGCTTGTATTTTTCCACGCCCTCATCTGCTGCTTTCATCATACTGCCATTGGCAACATACATTCCAGATACAAAGCCGATGGTAAGGATTAAAAACAGACTTACCACAAGATACTTTTTCCAATCTCCCAACAGTTCTTTGGGAATTCGTTTCACAAGCGGATTTTTTGCTTTCTTCGTTTTCATTTCTGTGTTTTCCATGTCCGTCACGCCCCTTACCATTCCAAATCCACTGCTGATATCTTATCCTTATTGATATCGTTATGACGAACCATTCCATCCCGCAGCTTAATGACATGATCTGCCATATTTTTAATTGCTTCATTATGGGTGACCATAATTATGGTGTTTCCATATTTCTCATTCACATCTTCAATCAGCTTCAATATCTCCTTTGATGTATTATAATCCAGTGCACCGGTAGGCTCATCACAGAGTAAAATATCCGGATTTTTTACAATGGCCCGACCAATGGAAACACGCTGCTGCTGTCCACCGGAAAGCTGGTTTGGAAGCTTGTATCTATGATCATATAATCCAAGGGTGTTCAAAAGCTCGTCAATATCCAGAGGATTATCCGACAAATATGCCCCTACTTCAATATTCTCTTTTACGTTCAGATTACCAATCAGATTGTACATCTGAAACACATATCCCAGATGTTTTCTGCGATACTGCGTCAGTCTCTTCTCTCCCATGTCCTCCAGTTTATCTCCATTTATGGATATGTATCCTGAGTCAGCACTATCTATTCCGCCAATGATGTTAAGCAGCGTGGATTTTCCAGAACCGGAAGGTCCAAGAAGCACGCAGAATTCCCCTTTTGCAACAGAGAAATTCATTCCCCGCAGCACCTCCTGACGGGTTTCCCCACTGCCAAATCCTTTTTTTAAATCTACAATTTCCAAAAAATTTCTTTCTATCTCTGACATGATTACCACCCTCATCCTTTCCTTATGGTTAGTTATGACTAACTCACTATACCATATTCTACCAGTTGTATGCAAGCAAATTTTGAAATTATTACTTATAATATTATTATTCTTTATTACTAACGACCTCTTCCATCACATTATAATAAAACAAATCACACGAAGCATTCCCTGCCTCGTGTGATTTCTACATTCATTTACAATTGACTTCTTACTAATTTCGCCGCTTCTACCAGATTTTTCAGACTGGCATCCGTTTCTGCAATTCCTCTGGTTTTCAAACCACAATCCGGATTCACCCATAGCTTTTCTTTTCCGATTTTTGTAAGCATGGTCTGTAATGCTGCCACAATCTCTTCCACCGGCGGTACTCTAGGAGAATGAATATCATATACCCCTGGTCCAACCTCTGTTTCAAAGTTGCTCTCCTTGATTGCATCTAGAATTGTCAGCTTAGAACGGGAAGCCTCAAAAGAGATTACATCCGCATCCATATTATCAATATCCTTTATAATATCATTAAATTCACTGTAACACATATGGGTGTGTATCTGGGTTTCCGCCTTCACACTGCTGTGGCACAGACGGAATGCAGGAATCGCCCAGTCAAGATACTCGCTGTACCAGTCGCTTTTCCGGATTGGCAGCTTTTCTTTTAATGCAGCCTCATCAATCTGAATCATCCGGATACCGGCTTTTTCCAGATCCAGCACCTCCTCCCTGATGGCAATTCCAATCTGATATGCCATTTCTTTCAGGCTGATATCCTCCCGGGGAAATGACCAGTTCAGTATTGTAACCGGTCCGGTCAGCATTCCCTTAACCGGCTTTTGGGTAAGGCTTTTTGCATAGGAAGAATATTCCACTGTAATCGGCGCTGTTCTCTTTATATCTCCAAATATGATTGGTGGTTTAACACAACGGGTTCCATAGGACTGCACCCATGCCTTCTCTGTAAATACATAGCCATCTAGATTTTCTCCAAAAAATTCAACCATATCATTTCTTTCATATTCGCCATGCACCAAAACATCCAGTCCAATCTGCTCCTGTTTCTCGATACACTCCTTGATAAATGCAAATACCTGCTTGTCGTATGCCGCCTTATCGATTTCACCCTTTCTGTAACGGCTGCGGTTTCCCTTTACCTCCTTTGTCTGAGGGAAAGAACCGATGGTAGTGGTAGGAAGTACCGGCAATTTAAAAACCTCCTTTTGCAGTTTTTGTCTCTGCGCCCGCTCTGGTTGTCTGACAAAGTCCTTTTCTGACAGGGAAGCAACTTTCTGACGTACCTCCTCATTCTGGAAAAGCCTTTCTCCCTCAAACAATTTCTTATTATTGATATATTCCTTCTGGTTTTTATAGTTATCGCATTCTGACAATACACTAAGCTCCTGTAACTCCTGTAATTTTTCCAAAGCAAACGAAAAATGCTTTCTTACCTCATCCGTCAGCTTACTCTCGTTGTCAAGCGTATAAGGCACATGCAGTAAAGAACAGGATGTAGATAACACAATCTCCCCGGCATAATCCTTCAATTTTTCCAGTGCCGCTAATGTTTTTTCGTAGCTGCATCTCCATATATTTTTTCCATTTATAAGACCTGCAAAAAGCACCTTGTCCTTTGGAAATCCATACTTCCCAACCAGTTCTGCTGTCTTTTTTCCCTCCAGAAAATCCAGTCCGATTCCATCAAAATCAAGTGCGGTAACTTTTTCATAGCAGTCCCGGATATCTCCGAAATATGTCTGCAATAATACGTTTATATTGCCTTTTTGTTCCAAAATCCCCTGATACAGCGTTTCAAAAAGGGTAATATCCTCATTAGTCAGATCTGTTACAAGCGCCGGTTCATCAAATTGAATCCATTCCGCACCCAGCTTAAGAAACTGCTCCAGAATCTCCTTGTAGACAGTAATCACGGAATCCACATAATCCCTTGCCGTTTCCCCGTCCTGATATTTCGCAAGCTTCAAAAAGGTAAATGCACCGACAAACACCGGCTTAGTCTGAATCCCCAATTCTTTCGCCTCTTTGTATTCCTCAAAGGGTTTTCTTCCAGCCAGTTTAATCTGCGTACCTGCCTCTATCTCCGGTACAATGTAATGATAATTGGTATTAAACCATTTTTTCATGGCTAGTGCCGGCACATCACCAGCCGTCCCCTGATAGCCTCTTGCCATTGCAAAATAGGTATCCAGCTCACTTAAATTCAGGTCTTTGTAACACTTTGGTACTACATTCAGCAAAACTGCCATATCAAGCATTCCATCATAAAACGAAAAATCATTGGATGAAATATACTGTATTCCGGCATTGTTCTGCCATTCCCAATGTTCCCTTCTCAATCCTTTCGCCGTTGCAGACAACTCACTGCCATCAATTTCATTCCGAAAATACTTCTCGGAAGCAAACTTTAATTCTCTAAGTTTTCCCACTCTTGGAAAGCCAATCACTGCGGTCTTCATACCTGTCCTCCATTCTGTATCGAAATACGTTATATCTATTCAGAGCAAATCGAAACCAAGAATAACTCTGAATAGTTAGATTACTTTTATGCTACAAGTATAAATTCAATTTTTTTATTTGAAAAATACAAAAAAAAAGCGGTTTGACATAGTTTTAAACTATATCAATCCGCTATATAGCTTCATGCAGCAGTATCAAACAAGAAAATCTTAAATATACTTCTTAAGATATTCTATGTAGGCAGTTCCATACCGGCTCAGCGGCATATTTTTCTGTGTAATAATACCAATCTTCATATACTCATCCACTACCAGCGGCTTTGCAATAATGTTCTCGCCATTTAACTCCCGGCTGATGACACCGGAGCTGACTGTATATCCATTCAGTCCTATAACCAGATTAAACAAAGTTGCCCTGTCCCGTACCTTCACATTTTTGTTCCGGTCCAATGTACTTAGAATTTCTTCTGAAAAATAAAAAGAATTGTATTCCCCCTGTTCAAAGGACAGATACGGGTACTCCTCCAGTTCTTCCAGTGTCAAAATTTCCCGGTCTGCCAGAGGGTGTCCGGAAGAAATAAAAACGTGCGGTTTTGCCACAAACAACTCCTGAAACTTCAATCCACTTTGCTTAATCAGTTTTAGAATTATTTCTTCATTCTTTGATGATGTATAAAGAATACCTATTTCACTTTTTAACCGGCTGACATCCTCTATAATTTCATAGGTCTGCGTTTCCCTTAAAGTAAAATCATATTGGTTCCCACCAAACTCACGTATCACATCCACAAAGGCATTCACAGCAAAGGAATAATGCTGACAGGATACTGAAAATCTCGGACTCTGCTCCTGTTTATTTAAAAACTTTTCTTCCAGCAGACTGATCTGTTCCAATACCTGTCTGGCATAGGATAAAAAGGTATCTCCCTCATTGGAAACTGATACTCCCTTATTGGTACGCTGAAAGATTGTTATCTGCATTTCCTTTTCCAATTCACGGATAGCATTTGTAAGGCTGGGCTGCGAAATAAAAAGCCTTTTTGCAGCTTCGGTGATATTCCCTGTTTCCGCAACTGTTACTACATATCTTAATTGTTGTAATGTCATTGACACATTTCTCCTTCCTATCGTATTTCCATTTTAATCATGTCCCAAAAAACTCCATCTCTTCCCGGTTTGCAACCCTGCCATTTTCACTTTTCATATTCAGATGAAAGACATGTCCATCTGCAGGCTCATCCTGACCGAATTCCCGATACACAAATGGGATACCAAGCTCTTCTAACTTCTTCTTCATCGGTGCGGTGTGCTTCGCAAGAGAATCATTTACTGAAACCATCAGATAGGTTTCCGGATAATCCTTTGTCATGTAATCCAATATTCTGAAAAAACTGACGGCTTCCTTTTTTCCCATATAAATTGGAATATACCAGTCACATGCTTCATCCTCCAAAGCCAGAGAACCCACATCATAAATACCACAATTTAACGCCACTTTTTTCGGAACCACATATTGCAGATCACTGTGAAAGGAAAACAATTCCCGATAGCTTTGACTGGTGGCATAAATAGAATACTGACTGGTCAGCTGTGCCCCTGCAGAATCCCCCACCATATAAACGCTTTCCATATCGAGGCAATACTGCTCCGCATGCTTCATCAGATAATCCATAACCGCACAGACATCCATAAACCCTGCCGGATATGGATATTCCGGACTCAGTCTGTAGTTAAAATTCACAACCGCAAATCCATATTCTGCCAAGGTCATGGTATAAAGCTTGTATAATTCCTTATCGCCATAGAACCAGCCTCCTCCATGCACACTAACAATAACAGGATATCTGTGATTTTGTCCACAATCTACATCAATCTTATCCCGTTGCCTATCAAAACAAGGATAATAAATATCCATGAGGTGCCATTTCTTCTCCTCCTCTGTTTCAGAGTCTGTATAGATGATATCAGTTATCTTTTTGACATTCTCCGGCTCCTTTATTCCCGCATCACGCAGGGCATCATTTTGGATCCATTCTCTTCTTTTTTGATTAGCCTGTTGGATATAATCATTCAAAATATTTTCTTCCCTTAGCATATCATCCCACCTTTATGACTCTCTTTCTGCTTTCCATTCCCGTATCATTTCCAGCCGCTCTTTTATCTTCTTTTCCTGCCCCTCGTCAGTCGGTTCGTAATAATGCCTGTCTTTCAATGTTTCCGGCAGACATTGCATTCTTGCCATTTTCTCCTCCGTATCATGGGCATAAATGTATCCCTTCCCATAGTCCATTTCCTTCATCAGATTTGTTGGTGCATTACATATCTGCAAAGGGACCGGCTGTGCCGGCATACTTCTTATATCCTCCTTGCATTCACCGCACGCCCGATAAAGTGCATTGGACTTTGGTGCCATGGAAAGATAAACAACTGCATGGGCTAAATGAACATCACACTCCGGCATCCCAAGAAAGTGGCATGCCTGATAGGCTGCTACCGCCACCTGCAGGGCATTGGAATCTGCCATCCCCACATCCTCACTGGCAAACCGTACCAGACGCCTTGCTATGTATAAAGGGTCTTCTCCACCATCCAGCATGCGGTACATCCAGTAAACAGCAGCATCCGGGTCACTGTTGCGCATGGACTTATGGAGGGCAGAAATCAGATTATAATGTTCCTCTCCATTCTTGTCATACAACAGGGAACGCCGGTTCATGCATTCCGACAGCACCTCTTCATCTACACAAAGTACTGCCTCTTCATTCATCCGTCCGTTAAACACCGCCATCTCCAGCGTATTCAGGGCTGTCCTTGCATCCCCATTGGCAAATCTCGCAATCGCTGATAGATGGGAGTCTTCTATGGCAATCTGCATATTGCCAAGTCCTTTCGGACTTTCCAAGGCATGACGCAAAAGTTTTGTCAAATCCTCTTCCTCTAATGCTTTCAGAATAAAAACCTTACATCTGGAAAGAAGCGCAGAATTAATCTCAAAGGATGGATTCTCTGTGGTAGCACCCACCAGAATAATGCTTCCTTTCTCCACAAAAGGAAGAAATGCATCCTGCTGTGCCTTATTAAACCGATGAATCTCATCGGCAAACAACAGGGTACGGATTCCCATCTTCCGGTTTGCCTCAGCCTGATTCATTACCTCCTTGACTTCCTTAATCCCGCTGGTCACTGCACTGAATTCCACAAACTCTGCCTTCGTCTGCTTCGCAATAATCCGGGCTAAAGTGGTCTTTCCCACCCCCGGCGGTCCCCAGAATATCATGGAGGATATCTGATCCTTCTCTATCAGTTGTCTTAATATCTTTCCCTGTCCTATTAAATGCTGCTGCCCCACATATTCGTCTAAATTGTCCGGACGCAAACGGCTGGCAAGTGGAGCAGTCCTTTCCCGGTTATCAAACAAACTTAACTGTTCCATAATAAATAGCACCTCACAAAGTTACCCTACATTTATTTACTTTTTCTATGCATTCTTATCCTTATAGTTTATCACACACAGAACATATGTTCAATCTTTTTTTCTCCTTAACAAAGAATGACCGCATTTAACAATCTGTCTCAGGCAGATAGTAAAAGAGCCATCACCTCAAATGTGACAGCCCTTTTTTCTCATTTCACCTCTATTACCGACACTTAATCCGAAACGGATTTCCTACCTTTCCGGTTTTTCCGTACCAGATTCCTTCCTCCTCATCCCCACAGACAATATGTTCCGGATCATCCCAGTCATATTCCATCTGCATATCATAAAACTTAACTTCATTATCCAGTCCCACAACGTCACTATAAGGGTACAATTCAAAATATCCATATCCACCTCTTATCTCTGCAATGACAGCAAACACTTCATTTCCATTGTTATCCTCACCTTCTAATGTAAAAGAATATGGATCCTCCTCCGGATTTGGTGATACAATGCCCTCTCCTCTATCCGGCAGACCAGTCACATGGAAATAGATTTTCTGGCTATGGGTATTGATACACATTTTTTCAAGAGTAAATGTGACATCATCCTGATGAAATGTCTGATCAAGCGGTATCTCCTTTGTCTCTAACTGCAGCTCACGATTCTTAACTGAAAACGTATAGGAAAAATGTCTGATATCCTCTTCCCCATTTGTTGCAGACACTTCTATCTTCACATCCAGAATTTCCTTTGGATTATCCAATATTTCCTTAAAATCACACAAACAAATCTCGTCGTATACAGGATAGGTGCGTGCATCGGTGCTTTCCACCGTAAAACCAGCCGTCGGTCTGCTTCCCTTTACATACTTCTTTGTTTTGCCGTTTATGGTAATTTTATCAATGACAAGGTCATAGTATCCTTTATATGTTTCGCTATTTTCCTCTGCCTCCGTAAAAAACTTCGGAGTTTCGCTCTCCACCGTATAACTGCAAATCAAATGGGAACCATCTAACAGCACTTCATTCAGCTGGAGGGACAAATCCCCATCCGTATCCACCTGTGCAAGTCTGGTGGTGTAGCCGGAGACATCTGCATGCTCCCCAAAAATCATTTCATTAATACTATAAAATGCTTTCTCACAATATGCATTCACCTTACTGCTTAAAGGAGACGGTATTACAAACAGAGCCAGTGCCGCAAGTACTGCCACTGCACTGATTGCTCTCCAATAGCACTTCTTCGTCTTGCTTTCGCACTGTAAAACATGCTGTTTCATTTTATCGGAAACTTTTATGGTATCTATCTGGTTTACATAATATTCTTTTTCATTCATTTCCTATTCCCCTTTCTTCCATTTTCTTTCTCAGCAAGTCCTTTCCCCGCATTAAATGAGTGCGGATTGTTGACTCTTTTCTCCGCAGGATTCCTGCGATTTCTTTCGTGGAATATTCTTCATAGAAATAAAGGTACAAAACAATATTGTATTTTTCCGGAAGTGTATTTAACAGATCTGTAACCTCTTCCAGCCCCTCGGATACAGCCTGCCCCAGCTCTAAATCATTTTCTGCCTGCTGCTCCTCCAACAGTACATTCCAATCTTCACATTCCTGCCGCCGCTTTTTCCACGGTGAACGATATAAGGAATTACATTCATTTATGGTCACACGAATGAGCCAGCGCTTTGCATGCTCTCCATCCGTAAAAGATTTTTTATTAAAAAGTTTTAAAAATACATTCTGATAGATATCCTCTGCGTCTTCCCGGTTCTTCACATAACTGAATGCAATCCGGTAGACCATATCCGAATGCTGCTGCACCATCCGGCTATACTCCGATTCTTCCACATGCTCACCTCCCGATTTCATTTGAAAGCTTTCTAATACTATAACAGAGAAAGAGGGCAAAATGTCCCAAAATGAAAAAATAATTTTCTGCACATAAAAAGACAGTAACAGAACTGCTGTCCTGCTGCTGTCTTCTTTCCTAACATTTTTTCGGCGGACTTTTTGTATTTATACAACATTTTTTCGGCGGACTTTTTGTATCCCTATTACATTTTCTCGGCGGACTTTCCCAATTTGATTCTCCAAGCCTTCGTAAAGCGTTAAGTTCATCCTCCAAGTGTTACATCCTGTTTTTCATACCATTCCAATGCATCCATGAAATCCTCATCCGTATAATCCGGCCATAAATGCTCCTCTACATAAAAGTCCGCGTATACCGACTGGATTGGTAAAAATCCGGATAACCGCCGCATACCTCCCCAGCGGATAATCAGATCGATTCGGGAAATATCGTTAGAATACGGTTTTCCGTCTTCCTCTATATGGGACAAATCCCACTGCCAGCCATAATTGACTAGGAAATTTACCCGGATCCCCCCACCATTTACTGGTGTCCGGATCGTATAAGGCAGTAATTCTTTTGGAAAACATTTGGAACTGCTGTCGCCAATCACAAGCAAATCTGCCCCTTCCTTTGTCAGCATTTCCACCGCCTTTACACAGGCTTTCTGAAACGCCTGAAACTGTTCTGCGGGACGTTTACAGTTATCCACCGTAAATCCATAATATGTGATTTCTTTTATGCCGTTTCTCTTTGCCATTTGCAACAGCTTAAGTCCCGGTTCTAATCCATATGCATATCCATCCTGTTTTTTCATTCCCTGTCCCGCTGCCCAGCGGCGGTTTCCATCCGGAATGATGCCGATATGCTCTGGTTTGTGTTTGCTCATACTCATCACCTCTTTGAAGAGTATTGCCACACTTTTCTTCTTTGATACCCAGAATCCAATTGCAAAAACAGAATCACAGAAAGTGTCCTCACTATTTTTACGAATATAGCTTCTCCTGCTTCATCGTCTTAACTCCAAACACAAAATAAAGAATATGGAACAGCCACACACAGCCAAGGACAAATCTTCCCACAGGAACCTGATGCATCATGATAAATCCAATGGACATTAGAATTGTTACCGTAATCATAATGCGGATTTTGGTCTTCCAGGTCATGCCTTTCCCCTGCACATAGCTTTCTAAATTGTTTTTGTATAGCTTTGTGTGGACAAACCAGTGATTCAGTCTTTCAGAACTTCTGCCAAAACAAAATGCAGCCAGCAGCAAAAATGGGAATGCAGGCAGCAATGGTACGACTGCTCCCACTGCTCCAAGCCCCACTCCAATGCAACCGGTTATTATATATAAAATCTTTTTAATTTTCATCTTGTAATCTCCTCTTTTCTTTCTTTGATTCTAGCACATGGCGGATAGCCATAATTGGGTGATACAAAATCATTCTTGGCCCTGCAAAACGCATTACCTGCCGTATCTTTTCCCGCATCTGTGGCTGGTAGCAGTGCACCCTGCAGTTCGAGCAGAAGGTTTTTGTCTCCATAAAAGGGCATCTGTCACTCCGAAGCTGTGCATACTCCTTAAGCTTCTCGCAATCCGGACAAAGGCCGCCTTTTGCCCCGTGCTGTTTTCTGCAATACAGGGCAATCATTTCGAATACCATTTTCTTCTCCCGTTCCCGCTTGCTTTGAATATTCCTTTTCATCAGCTTACTCTCCCAGTTCCCGACAGATTTTCCACAGAATAAACGTTGTCTGCTATCCGCATGGTGGACTGCCTGTGGGATACCAGCACAACAGTCTTGTCCTGTCCCTCTTCCCTTAGGGACTTTAAGATTACTGCCTCATTGAGACTATCCAGGTTACTGGTGGGTTCGTCCAAAAGTACCAGCGGCGCATTATGCAGAAATGCCCGGGCAAGCCCGATTCTCTGCCTCTCCCCACCGGAAAGAGTATCACCAAGCTCCCCAACAGGAGTATCGTATCCATTTGGCAGACTCATAATAAAATCATGTACCGATGCTTTTTCGCAGGCTTCCACAATCTCCTTATCTGTGGCATCTAACTTTGCAATCCGCAGATTGTTTTTGATACTGTCATGGAACAAATGTGTTTCCTGGGTCATAAAGCTTTCCATATCCCGAAGATTACCGGTATTGATGTGTTCAATGTCTGTATCGGATATCTGCACGTTACCCTCCTGTACCTTCCAAAAACGCATCAGAAGCTTCAGCAGTGTGGATTTGCCACTTCCGCTTTTTCCGATAATACCAACAACAGAACCTTTTGGAATATCCAGAGTCACATGTTCAAGAATCTTTTCTTCCCCGTAAGCAAAAGTAACATCCTGCACATCCGCTTTCGTAAATTCCACTTCCGGCTGTCCTTCTATTTCCTCCACCACAGGTGTTTCCTCTAAAATGTCAAGCACACGGTTTCCCGCCGCAAAAGTGTTCTGCAGCGTACTTCCCAGATTTGCCAAAGCCACCACAGGACCAAAGGAACTCATCAGTGCCAACGTCGGAATCAATACTCCTTCAAAGTCAGGCTGTCCATTCTGGAAAAGAAATGCAGAGACAAACAGTATGGCAAGATCAAAGAAGAGGATAACCGTATTGGTCACTGCCATATTCCTCCCGGATACACGTTTCATCTGCTCTTCCTCTACGGAAAGTGCATCGGACATCTGATTCATTTCGTCAAGCCGTTTTTCCCCCTGACCGTATTGAAGAATCTCAGAAAGACCTCTTAAACTGTCCAGCACAAAGCTGCTAAGCTCTCCTGACTTTGTACGGAGCCGTATGCCGGTATCCCCGCCAGCCTTCGATGTCAGAAGCGGAATGACAATCCCCACTGTCACATAGGCTGCCAGTGCCACCAATCCTAACCCAATATGATAACTTCCGATAAAGACACACATAACAATTGTGAATAAAAATGCAATTGCCAAAGGGGATATGGTATGTGCATAAAATACTTCCAGCAGTTCAATATCTGAAGTGATGACGGAAATCAGATTGCCCTTGTCTTTTCCCTCCAGCTTTGCAGGACACAGCCTTCTAAGTGCCTTAAATACCTTATCCCGGATCATGGCAAGCAGTTTAAATGCAATAAAATGATTACAGGCCTGCTCCCCATAGCGAAGAATCCCCCGCAATACCGCAAAAATCAGAATACTGATAAAGATACCCTGCAAGGATAACGGTATATCAAAGAACGGAAATACCACTGCATAATCTCCGCCATTCAGCAGCCCTAGCAGGGCATATCCTCCAAATACGGTAAGAAAGGCAGCACAAAGATGTCCCAAAAGTCCCATACAAACCGCCAGCACCATCCAGCCGGTTAACGGTTTTACCAGTCCAATAAGCTTTGCCATAACTACAAATCCGCTCCTCTTTTTCATCCTTGTCCACCTTCCTTTCCGTAATTTTCAAGACTTGCCTGTGCATTCCACAATTTCGCATAGGTTCCTTTCCTGGCAAGCAACACTTCATGACTGCCGCTTTCCACCACACTGCCGCTGTCCATAACATAAATGTTGTCTGCAGCGGTCACATTTGCAAGGCGGTGTGAAATCAGAAGTACTGTTTTTGTCTTTGCAAGGCGGTAAATCTCCGCCATAATATCATTTTCACTCTCCACATCAATGTTGGAGGTGGCTTCATCAAAGATATACACCTCACTGTCCTGCAGCAATGCCCTGGCTAACGCAAGGCGCTGGCATTGTCCGCCGGAGAGATTGGATGCTTTTTCTAAAAGCGGTGTATCCAGCCCTTTTTCCTCCCGCAGAAAATCTGCAAGATTGACCTTGGATAGTGCCTCCCACATTTCATCCTCTGTTGCATCTGCCTTACCCATTCGCAGATTATCACGAACAGTTCCTTTGAACAGGTAGCTCTGATGGCTGATGTATGTGAAGTTTTGCAAAAGGCTATTCTCTGAAATCTCTGTAAGCTCCCTGCCGCCAACCGTCACCGAACCGGTATAGCCTTTGTTCCGGCCCATAATGAGAGCCGCAACCGTAGATTTTCCACATCCGCTTTCTCCCACAATGGCAGTAAAGCTTCCCTTTGGAAACTGCATATTGACACCATGTAAAATCTCGCGGTTTTCTTCATAAGAGAAATATACATCTTTACATACGATGGAGGTGTCCGCCGGAACATTTTCTAACTTCATTTCCTCCTCCGGCAGTTCCAGAAGCCGGAAAATCTTATCACTTGCCGCCATCCCATTCATGGCAATATGAAAGAAAGAACCCAGCTGTCGCATAGGAATAAAGAAATCGGCAGACAGCAGTATAATGAGCAAACATCCCTCCATTGACACATGGCCACCACGGTACTGTGTCACAGCCATAATCACTCCAAGTGCCGCTCCGCCGTAAGCCACCAGATCCATAATGGATATGGAATTCAACTGCATGGTCAGCACCTTCATGGTAATTTTCCGGAACTTCTCAGATTCCACATTCATTTCCTCATTTTTAAATGCATCCGACTGATAGATTTTTAAGGTTGTCAGTCCCTGCAGATTCTCCAAAAAGGTATCTCCGAGGGCTGTATACTGTCCCCAGTATTTGGAAAGAAGTTTTTTCGCCCAGGTCTGTACCACTGCAATGGATACCGGAATCAGCGGCACACAAATTAAAAGAAGAATTGCAGACGGAAGATTTATAAAGCTTAATATCAAAAACAGGGTAACCGGCGCTAACATAGCATAGAAAAACTGGGGAAGATATGCGCCAAAATAGGTTTCTAACTGGTCTACCCCTTCCACCGCAACCTGGACAATCTCCGATGTCTGCACCTTTTCTTTGTAGGAACTGCCAAGGCTTAGCAGCTTTTTGTATATCATTTCCCGCAAAGTCTTCTTAACCGTCTTTGAGGAAAGATAACTCATGCGGCTTCCCATAATCGTACATACTGCCCGGATAATCACTGCAGCAATTGCAATTATGCCGGTTATAAGGAACTGTCCCGTTCCTGCCGTTTCCTTAAACAAAGCTCCTAAAAGATATGTAATGGCTGCCATCATTAAAATATTTGCCACCAGGGAGCACCACTGCAGTGCCACATTTCCTGCAATATACTTTTTACTTTCACTGACCGTGCTGAGCAGTTTTTTATTAATCATCATAATCTATCTCCAATCCTACTAAGTAATTCCAATTCATATATCTCCTCTATGCAATACGAAGAGCAGTTTGTTGCAAAAATCGAACAGGCTGACTTCTACTCGATGTGCAAGCAATAACATCTCGCCTAGCGGCTCGATGATGTACATTCGTCGAATGCAGATTTTCGTGCAGGCACGAATCTGCACTCGGCTCATTGTATACACAAAAAATGAGTTAGTATTAACTAACTCATTTTTTAACATAATTTTATCTAAATTACAATAGTCCTTTTTTTGGTAAATCTTTTACAATAATTTTAAATACCTTAAAACATCCTCACATTTGCTCACGGTTATGATTTCAAGAGATGTCTTTACTTCTTCTGCAACCTCCTCCAAATCATCCTCATTTTCTTTTGGAATAAATACTGTTTTTACACCTGCCCGGACTGCAGCCAATAATTTTTCCGGAAGTCCTCCAATCGGCATAACTCCACCCTGTAAAGACACTTCGCCGGTCATGGCATATTTCGGGGAAACGGCTTTTCCTGTCACCAAAGAGGCAAGTGCCGTCGTCAGGGTGATCCCCGCTGAAGGACCATCTTTTGGTGTAGCACCGGCAGGGACATGAATGTGGACATCATTTTCCTGAAACAATTTCTCAGATTCCGGATACATGGCTTTCACTAAACTGACAGCAATTTGTACAGACTCCTTCATCACATCACCTAACTGCCCGGTTATAATGACTTTTCCCTCTCCTTTTGTAAACATGGATTCCATAAATAAAATATCACCGCCTGCCTGTGTCCATGCAAGCCCTGTAATAACTCCAGGTTTCTTCTTACCCTCTGCTTTATCATGATGAATCGATCTCATATCCAGATATTCTTTCAGATTGATGTTCGATATGGATATTTTCTCTGTCTCACCTTTCACAATGGCTACTGCTGTTTTTCTGCACAGACTGTCAAGACGCTTTTTCAGCCCACGCACACCGGATTCCATCGTATAGTCAGAAATAATTGTTCGAATTGCTTTTTCCGAAATACGAAGATCCTGTTTCCTGATGCCACTGTTTTTCATAGCCTTTGGCAGCAGATGCTTCTTTGCGATAGTGACTTTCTCATTTTCCGTATAACCCTGAAACTCGATGACTTCCATACGATTCAGCAACGGCTCCGGAATGGTTTCCGTACTGTTGGCCGTACAGATAAACAAGACATCTGACAAATCATATGGTACGTTCATATAATGATCTGTAAAGGCTGCGTTCTGCTCCGGATCCAGCACCTCTAACAATGCACTGGACGGATCCCCGTCGAAAGCCTTCACAAGCTTATCCACCTCATCTAATACCACAACTGGATTGGATACACCGGAACGCTTAATCCCTTCCATAATCCTGCCAGGCATGGCTCCTACATAAGTTCTCCTGTGCCCACGGATTTCAGCCTCATCCCGTATACCGCCAAGGCTTACTCTCACATATTTTCTTCCTAAAGCCTTTGCCACACTCTGGCCAATACTGGTCTTTCCTGTACCCGGTTCCCCCACAAACAGCAAAATGGAGCCGGACTGTTTCTGGTTTAATTTCATAACTGCAATCTGTTCAATAATCCGCTGTTTTACTTTTTTCAGACCATAGTGCTCTTCATCCAGAATTTTTTCTGCTTTTCTTAAATCAATATCTGCCAGTTCCTCTTTTTTCCATGACAGGGAGGTAACAAAATCCAGATAATCATAGAGCATGCCATATTCATGACTGTTCTCGCCCTCCTGCTTCATACGGTTTAAGATTTTTTCTGCCTCTTTTCTCGCATCATCATTCATTCCGGCATTTTCAATCTTTAATTCAAATTTGCGGATATCAGACATACTTTCCGGATGCATCTCATCCAGTTCTTTTTGCAGCACATTCATCTGCTTGCGAATAGCATCTTCCCGTAAAATCTGCTCATTCATATCGGACTGTTTCTTCTGTGCCTCATCGGATACACTGGCCACTTCCATTAATTCATAAATTGCTTTTTCCATAATCTGATGTCTTTCAGATACACTGTCTGTCTCCAGCATCCGGTACTTCTCTTCGCTGCTTATGTATAGATACTGTGACATTGCTGCCGCCATTTCATCTATGGTATTCCAGTGCATAATATAATTTCGTGCCATAATTCCCCATTGATAACGGTTTACAAATTTGAGGAGATCTGCCTTTAATTCCTGAAATTTTGTACCGGTTTCCTTTTCATTTTCATCCGGCACATCCATTCGCTTTGCAAATTCCACAGTAATGACATCATCCGCAATGGATATTTTATTTATATCTACCCTGTCAGTTACTTTAATTGATACGGTTCCCTGTTCATCCTTATTTAAAATATGCCCGAATGCTCCAATTGGATAAAAATCGGTTTCCTTTGTTTCATTTCTCTCTTTATTTTCCTTTAAAACTGCAAATACCACATCTTCATTTTCTTTTACTTCTGTGCCTGCAATCTCTTCAAAATAACTTTTTTGAAAATAATATGTTACTCCCGGAACAATTACCGTTCCATAACTTGGTACTACAATCATTTCGATTTCCTCCCATTCAGGTAATTCTAAATCTATTCTTATCAAAGCAAAACAGGGGAGCAACGAATGGTTACTCCCCTTAATAAGTCAGATACTCATTCTTTTAATAACCCATATCCGGCTGTGCAGGCATTGCAGGTGCTGTCTCTTTAATATCTGCCACTGCTGCCTCTGTTGTCAATAGTGTTGACGATACGCTGATTGCATTGGCAAGTGCACTTCTTGTAACTTTAACCGGATCAATGATTCCCTCATCCACCATGTTAACATATTTCTCAGAAACTGCATCAAATCCCATGCCAGGTTCCAGTTCTTTCACTCTGTTAATTATTACTGCACCTTCTAAGCCGGCATTTTCCACAATGGAACGAAGCGGAGCTTCCAAAGCCTTTGCAACAATCTCTGCACCGGTTTTTTCATCACCCTCTAATGAAGATATCATATTGCAGACTGCCTTCTGGGCATGAATATAAGCAGATCCACCACCACTAATGATACCTTCTGATACGGCAGCTCTTGTCGCATTCAAAGCATCTTCCATACGGTATTTGGCTTCCTTCATCTCTGTTTCTGTTGCTGCACCAATCTTAATTACTGCAACACCGCCGCCCATTTTTGCAACACGGTCTATCATTTTATCGCGGTCAAAATCAGAAGTTGTTTCAGCAGCCTGACGCTTAATAGAAGCAATTCTATCATCAATCTCTGCCTTATTTCCTTCACCGTCCACAATTGTTGTATGCTCTTTTGTAACCTTAACCGATTTTGCCTGACCTAACATATCAATGGTTACATCCTTAAACTGCATTCCCAAATCATCCAATACAGCCTGACCTCCGGTTAAGACGGCGATATCATTCAGCATTTCCTTCCGGTTATCTCCGTATCCAGGTGCCTTGACTGCAACTACCTTAAGAGTACCACGAAGTCTATTGAGAATAAGGGTTGTCAGTGCTTCCCCTTCCACATCCTCTGCAATGATAAGCAGCTGTCTTCCCTGCTGCATGGTCTGTTCTAACAAAGGAAGAATGTCCTGTATATTGGAAATCTTTTTATCTGTAATCAGGATATATGGATGCTCCATATTGGCAACCATTTTTTCCTGATCATCACACATGTAAGCAGATAAATATCCATTGTCAAACTGCATACCTTCCACAACATCAATTTCCGTCTGCATGGTCTTGGACTCTTCTATGGTGATTACACCATTTTCTCCAACCTTTTCCATGGCATCTGCAATCATCTGCCCGACTTCTTCATTTCCGGCAGAAATAGCTGCAACTTTTGCAATATGCTCTTTCCCAGTTACGGGACAGCTCATTTCCAACAGAGAATCTGCAGCTGCATCTGCGGCCTTCTTCATTCCCTTTCTCAAAATAATCGGATTGGCTCCCGCTGCTATATTCTTCATTCCTTCGTTCACCAGTGCCTGTGCTAAAACGGTTGCTGTGGTAGTACCATCACCGGCAATATCATTTGTCTTGGTAGCAACTTCTTTTAAAAGCTGTGCACCCATGTTCTCGTAACGGTCCTCCAGCTCAATTTCTTTTGCGATTGTCACACCATCATTTGTAATCAGCGGTGCACCATATGATTTATCCAGAACAACATTTCTACCCTTTGGTCCAATGGTAACCTTAACAGTATCTGCAAGTTTATTTACACCTGTTTCCATCTTTTTTCTTGCATCAATATCAAACATTATCTCTTTTGCCATTTTAACGTTCCTTCTTTCTATTCATTCGCTATGTATGCTTTATGATTATAAGGGGCAAAATAACTTTTTCCTCTTGCGTCATATTTTATTCCACGATTGCTATAATATCTTTCTGGCTGACTATGATATATTCCGTATCCTCCAGTTTTACATCTGTACCTGCGTATTCGGAGTAAATAACCTTGTCGCCTTCCTTAACCTGCATCTCTACTGATTTTCCATCCTTCTTAACTCCTGGTCCCACAGCCACAACGATGGCTTCCTGTGGTTTTTCCTTTGCACTATCCGGTAATATAATTCCGGATTTGGTCTTTTCTTCCGGTTTCTGCTGTTTTAAAACAACTCGATCTCCTAATGGTTTTAACTGCATAAAAATTACCTCGCTTTCTTTGTTGTTAGCACTCTCTTTTATCGAGTGCCAACACTTGTGTAAAAAATATATGCTTCTGGGGAAGCATATATAATTAGTTTGTTTCCAAACCTTTTGTTTAGAAAGCATTATAACACGAAAAAAAGAGATGTCAACCCATTTTTTAAAAGTTTTCACTTTCTAATAACTGATCTATATTTTTATTAATCTGAGCTGCAACCTGACCAAATATTGCTAATGACTGTGCATCAATTCCAGAGACAATCTGGGATAATAATTCGCTCCAAAGTGCGTCTATTTCCTGACGGATTTGTTCAGAAGATTCTGTTAGCTGATATTTCACATATCTTCGATCCTTTTCATCCCGTTCACAAACCACATACCCTTTTTTCACCAGATTATCCAGTGTAGTGGACATATGACCTTTATTCATTTGCGTATGTTGGCAAAGATCTGTCAGAGTTGTAACATCATCATAATGAAACAGTAAATAAATAACCTCAAGTTCCATTCTGTTTAAATTACTTTCACTCTTTACATCCACCATCTTCTTTTCAAGAAGCTTTTTAAACTTACCTCCTCTTAGAATCCCCTCTATATTCATCCGAATTACACCTCCACTGCCTGCTCTTTCATTCTGGCTTTATTCTCAGAATCATTTATCCGATAGCGTCCATGATAGTAAGAAACTCATCAAAATGACTGTCAAATAATGCCGTCATCTCCGGATCAAACTGGTGACCTGCCTGCGAAACAATTTCGCTCCGTGCCTGTTCCGGTGTCCATGCATCCTTATAACATCTCTTGCTTACTAAAGCATCAAACACATCCGCAATTGCCACACATACACCTTAATTATCCATTTCCTCAAAAACTGTACATCCTCTGCGGGTTGTCTCCTTCGTGCGATAAAGTGCCTGATCTGCATTATGATACACAGTTTCGTTATAACCCTTGGAAGGAAATGTTATACCCGCACTAATGGAAAAGGCCGGCAAATTATCTGCACCTAATGTTGTGGTCTCATTAACAGACTCTATAATCTGTTTCACACATTCAGCCTGACGCAGTGTGAGATGATTCATGATCACAGCAAATTCATCCCCGCCAAGACGGAAAATCTTATCTAATGTGCGCATTTTTTCATTGAGAACAGATACCAAACGATTCAGAACCTCATCTCCTACATCATGTCCATAGGTATCATTAATTGACTTGAATTTATCAATATCAAGTAATACAAATCCAAAAGGCATTTGAGATTCCTCCAACAGCTTCGTAACTCTGTTAAAGGCTGTTCGGTTAAGTGTTCCTGTCAGTTCGTCATGCTCAATCTTAAACTGCATCCATTCTTCCCTGCGTTTTTGTTCCGTAATATCCTGTACGGCAAAGACAACCTTTTCCAGGCTGCCATCCTCATTCCATTTTGCCGGGGCAAGAATAATACGTCCCCATCCTATCTGTTTCCCATGATATTCGCAGGAAAGCATATTCATATCCTTTAAACGCTGCTCCATGGTATCCAGATCCATAAATTCACGAACAATGTCTTCATATTCTTCATCCACCATCTGGCTGCAATAGGCATCTAAAATCACCTGATGTGGTAATATATCACTTGGAAGACACTGTTGCGCTGTCTCAGAATACTTAATTGGCTGTGCAATCTTTTCCGGGAGATTAATCATGACACTTGCTTTATAAAAACTGCTCAGTGCTTTGATCATCTGCTGTTGTTGTTCTTCTTCCCGTTTCATCTGTGTAATATCCTTTACAAGCAGAGCAAACCGTTCCAAATGACCTTCTTCATCTAGCGACACAACCGAAAATTCCAATCGAAACCAGGTATTATTACCATCCACCTCACGCTCTATATCAATGGTAAAGGTACTCTTCTCCGTACAAAGAAATGTTTCCAGATACGCATCCCCTGTACGTCGTAACAACTCGTCCTTGTATTCCGGCTTAATAATAGATGCATAAAGCTGCCTGAGCCACTCCCATTCTCCCTCGTCTGGAATCATATTCCTCAATACTCTGGTAATACGAAATGCCTCATATCGCTTTCTCCTATAATCAATTATAAATTCCGACAAATTGCTGGATCGGATTCCCTCCGTAAACAGCACATATTTGTGATTGATTCTTTCCCGGTGGAAAAGCAAACCTATCTGCTGACCTAAAAAAAGCAATGAACTTTCCTGTAGTGCAAAAGCTGTAAAATCCGGATTGACCAATCCCATACAAATCGGCATCCTTTCATTTACATACATAGGAATAAGCAATAATGTTTTCATTCCATGCTCCTGCATGATGTCATATTCCGATGGCATCATATCACGAATGGAATCTTTGTCCTCAATTACAACTAACTTTCTTTGATTCAAAATATGTATCCAACTGCCAATCTGACTATATTGTATAAACTGTAACTCAGTATCTTCTGCAACCGGACTCCCATTATCCCACTGATACACCCTTTCCACGCTTTCCTTTTCAGCAGCCGGCTCATAAATACAGACTTCATCTGCATGGGTAAAACTCCCTAGCTCTTTCATTATATAATGGATAATATTCTGAATACTGTCCTCCGTATTAATACTTGCTAACAAATCAATTACAAAGGCTTTCGTCTCCAGTTCTAATCTATCTTTATTCTGATTCTCCATAGAATGCTCCCATCGTATGTTATAGTTAAAATGTATCATTTGATATATATATTCTTAATCGCATAATTAAATACCTTTTCTATTTTATCAAAAAAATCAAAATAATGCAAAAATATATAGTTTCAATTGTTCATTTCAAGCGGCTTTTTTATACAACATACCCTTAAATTCATCATCCACATATAGCGTATAAACATATCATATATTCGGCACGCACCATATATTACACTTCTTCCAGCTGCATCAACTGTTCCTTAACCTGCCTGCTGGAATCTAAGATATTGTTAACTGCTGCCGTCATTTCCTCACTGGAAGATGCCAGATTCTGTGTTTTTTGATTTACGTCGCAGATGACAGTGTTCAGCCGATGGGTATCCTCTAAAATCCTGGTAATGGATTCTACAATTTTAACCTGACTCTCGTTACTGCGGTTCGCCGTATTTTTTGAATCACCTGCCAGCTGGTTAATCTGCTCGGCAACAACCGCAAAGCCACGTCCTGCCTCTCCGGCTCTTGCTGCCTCAATGCTGGCATTTAATGCTAACATATTGGTCTGGGCTGCAATGTTGACCACCTCATTATTATTGACAATCAAGTCATCCAGCAAGGAGTTGATTTCTTCCATGGCACCGGATAATTCATTACAAAACTGTGAAACACTACGCATCTGCATTGATATATCAGCCGTTTCCGATGCATTGCACTCATTGCCGGCAGACATGGTATCTACCGACTCATACAGTACTTCAAACTGTCGGTTAATTTCAGAAATCGTATTCACGATCAGCTCTTTTTGATTTACAATTATATTCTTCTCTGCATCCAGCTGCTGTGCCAGCTCACCTGCTGCATTCTTTTGTGCAATTGCCTCATCTTTAATGAAATGAATACAATTCTCTTTTTTGTTGTATCCGTTGTAAATTGCCTCCGCCATTGACTTACATGTATCATAACCACAACAGGAACAATTAATGGAGCGGTCTTCATCGCTAATCTTGTTCATGGAAATAAAAATAGCATCCTCTTCCTGTTTGCTCATACTCTTATGCTGGCATAGGGCGGAGCGGTCCGTATAACTGCGAAGATAATCCTCTAATTTAAGCTTCTTAAATTGCTGGTTCAGCTTCTTTAAACGCTGCTCCGGCGATAATTTTTTTGACCATGCACTGGCTCTATTATCCTTTTTGGATTCCTCACGAATCTGAAGCAATGTGCAAAGAGCATCATCGCTCTTCCCTTTTTCTGCCTCACAACCTGTTCCATAGATACAACCCGAACCACAGTTAAGGGCATCTATAAACAGATATGGGGTTTTCCCTTTCTCAATTCTTTCCCTGTTCTGTTCAAGATAATGATACATATGCTTTTCGCCCTCAATCTGGCGAATAAACACACTCTCTCCTAAAAACCAGTAAACATTCTCTTTCAGTCCTCCCGGCATCGGATAAATCGAGCCAAGTCCATATTCTATTTCATCCTTCTGAAGTGCACCTTTTACCTTATTCTTACGGACATATTCCATCAAATGGTCAAATGTCACATTATAGCTGATGTATCCTTTATTATTTGGATCATCGATCTCTAATTTTTTGGCGATACACGGACTGATAAATGCTAACTTATCAGCTATCTTCATCTCTTTTTTAGCATAAATTGCAGCACACATCATCGGACTTTGTACCGGAAATAATTTAGGTATAAGCTCTGGTATATAATGTTCAATATAATTGACAACAGCCGGACACGGCTGGCTGATGCCTCCTAAAAACTGATTCTGTTTGACATAGTTAAGATAGCCCCATGTTGTAATATCTGCACCAAAGGAAACACTGATGATATGATTCACCCCAAGCTGTTTTAAACCTCCAAGTACACTTTCATATTCATCGGGATAATTCGCCCTGAACGCCGGTGCCAGCAAAATGGATATAGACTCCCCATTTTTCAGATCTTCAAAGAAACGTTCCGTATCATCGTTAAATTCCCGTGCACCATGTTCGCACACATCAAAACAAGCCCCACATGCAACACAGCGATCCGGATCTACATCAATTCTAGTATGTCCGTCCACATCATGTGAAACGCAGGCTCCGGGACAGCTGCATACACTGATGCACTTATTGCACCCAATACACTTATCATTTGTAAATACCAACGTCTTTTGTTTCGTCATAAGTAACCCCCTTTACTTTATCACTCGCTCAGATGATGGATATTAAAATATATTTTAGTAATAATTACTAATTCTAACATAAGGTATTGTATAAATGCAATAGATTTATATAAATGAATAATCACAGCGTTCCTGAATATGAAATGTCGAAAAATATTGTTCCTCCAACGGAATCCAGCGTTCACGAAATGTAACCAAAGCCTGCTCTCCATTCCGGCGGGCAATACGCCGCAGTTGTTCTTCCGGATCAACGCTTAAGAATATCCGCAGATTATAAGAATCCCATAATGCAGGATGACAGCAATACGCCCCTTCCACAATGGTCAGTGTATCCGGCTCCACTGGTATGTCAGACACAAAACCCATACTTTTGCAGTCAAATTCCCGATAGGAAAAAGGAGTTCCTTTTTTAAATGGATAAATGACTTCCTCAAGAAAACGTTCATAATCCACATTACCACCAGGCTCCCTGAGGCGTTTTTCTGTCCGCTGTTCCGGCTGCAGAAAAAAATGGTCCATATGTATCACATTACAATGTAATTCCTCTTTCAATCTGGCAGCCAGCGTTGTCTTTCCCGAAGCACACCGGCCATCTATGGCAACCAGCATGGGTTTCTTTTCACAAGTCTGAACCTCTCGTATTATTTTAGACAATGCATCTTCCATTGCTTATTCCTCCACATTTTGCAAGGACGCGGACCGGTTTCCAAATGGTACCAGTCCTGTTTTATTTAATGCAAGCATAATTGCCGGAATCAATGTAAGCTGGATTACAATTCCCGGAATTGCATTGAGCAATGCCCCGGAGACAAACATCTGCCATGTAAATGCATTTTCACCGATCCCAAGCAGTAACACTTCTACAATACCCCATACAATTCTTCCTGCAAACATTGCCACAATCAGGGAACGGTAAAGTGCTCTCACACATTTCCAGCGGGATCGTCCATAAAGCAGACCTGCAACCAGTCCATATGTAGCCAGTTCAAATGCCATTGCCACTGCAGTTGGATATAGCATCGGCATACCGAATGTAACCGAACGAAGTAATGGTAAACCAAATCCAACCACCAATCCGTACTGCCAGCCGCAAATCAATCCACAAAGAAAAACCGGCAGGTGCATCGGTAGAAGCATATTGCCAAACTGCTGGATTTGTCCTGTCAGAAAAGGCAGCACCATTCCCAGTGCCATAAACATTGCTGATAGTGTAAGTTTTTTTGTCGTGTTCTTCATAACCATTCTCCTTTTCATTTCCCTTTTGAATGTTTTCTACTGTATTCTCTCTGTCTTAATTTTGTTTGACTCATAAACACCGCAATCTCTTGCTTCCTCTAGTAAATAAAATATAACAAATTTTGTTTACTGTATGCAATATATATTTCTATATTTTTACATTAATATAAAGCAGTCTTGCATTCTATACCATTCCCTCGATTGAATGCATCTGTCATAAAGAAAACTGGAAAGTTGCCAATAAAGTGTTGACACAAACTTAGTGCTCATGACACTAGAAAAGACTAAAAAAAGTTATAATAAAAGCATCGTTTTGACGAAAGAGGATACCAATATATCGATATTAGGAGGAACAAATTATGAATAACCAGTACAGAAACCATGAATTTATTGAAAAAGCAAAATCAGCTAAAACCTACCAGGAGCTTTACTCTCTTGCCAGGGAAGCGGGAATGGAAATGAGTGAGGAAAATGCAAAAATGGCCTTCACGAACATGGTCTTTTTCTTTGCAACCATCCGAACAATCGCGAATAACATTGGAAACAATGTTGTTCCAGTAATGTCATTTCAGACCGTGTTTATTTTAGACGGTTCATCGCATCACAGGACAACAGCCATAGTCACTGTTGCCCTGTGATACGCTTAATTCATGATGTTTTCTCCATTGGAGCCAGGTTATTCCACCCGTCCATCAGCGCTTCTATTTTTTCGTAATACCCGTTGTCAAAAAAAAGGCATTTGGAGAGATCTACGCCCATTTTATCGCCTGTCAGCGTCAGTGCCACTGCCCGACAGCCACCGGCACAATGCTTGAAATAAGGGCAGCTGCCGCATTTTTCATTTACACTGGCTAATTCACCGATGGTGGTACAGACTTCCGAAAGGTATTTCCCGCATTGCATATGGAACGTCAGACCATCTGTTTTCACATTCCCCAGAATGTCATTTCTCGCTTCGTAATAGCCGGACATCTGCATACACGGAAATACATTGCCGTTTGCGGCAACGGCGATCATCCCCCGATTGCCTCTGCATACGGGAATGGAATCACGGTATTCACCGATTCCACACTCCATGGGACGCATCCGATACTCTTTCCGTTCCGGAAACAGCGATAACAGCTGCCAGATATCAATGGTCATATGATAGTCTTCTTTGATGTATTCCCCTACAAATTCCAGCATTCTGTCATAGTATTCCATCAGGTCCAGTGTGGCACCCTTTGCGTTTTCATTCCACCTGGGAACCTCTGTTGTGCGGATGATGCGCATTTCGGAAACGCCCATTTTATCCAAAAGTTTTGCAGTGGGAAGCATGGAATCTAAATTCCACCGATGCACATTGGTTTGTGCTTTCACACGGAAGCCATTCTCCACACAAAGCTTGATGGCACGAAGGGCGTCTTCTTCTGCACCTTTGCGGTTGCGCAGCCAATCATGATGCCCCAGTCCGTCAAAGGAAATCTTGATAAGGGGATCACATCCAATTTCTTTCATTCTGTCCAGCGAGTCCTGATGGAGATAAAATCCGTTTGTATTTAATTCCTCCACAAACATATCTCTGCGATAAATGCCTTCCAGAATCCCAAAAAAATCTTTGTGGGCCATAGGTTCTCCGCCGGTAATGGTAAAGGCATTGATGCCGCAGGCCTGGGCTTCGTCCAGCAGATGCTCTGCTTCTTCCAGCGAAAATTCACTCATTAAAGGAGAATTGTCGGAGGCATTGAAGCAGTGCAGACAGTTATAATTGCATCTCCCGGTAATCATCCAGTTCATCGCCGGGAAATAGCGGTTGTCACACTCCATCTTCTGCCATACGTCCAGCTGCTTCTCCCCTTTTTCGCAGGATGTAATAAACCCATAGTCCATGAATCTTTGCGCCAACAATGTTTCCTCAAGCTCGGTCTGTCCGTCACATCGGGAAAGAAACTCGTATTCTTCTTTGGTCAATCGCTTTGCATCACGAATCCCTTTGATATAGTAGGCATAGGGCGTGCGCCACCAGGAACGCAGTCCAATATTAGGATTCATAATATAATATTTCATTGGTTCACTTCCGATTATTCGGACTGTTGCAGAGCCACAGTCCTTTTTCATAAGAGCAGAGTGCACAAAAATTACAACTTGCCGCGGCGCCGCAATGCTTACAAACATTAACTTCATCTGTTCCTAATCTGAGGATTTCAGTCCCAGTCCAGCCACATTTTTCACATTTGAAGTGTTCACAAACATGAATGATTGTTGTAATCATCCTTCCATCCCCTGTATGGCATCCGCCGCCGGCTACATTATCCAACTCGTCATCGGATAGCTCTCCTGTTTTTCCGTGAAGCTGTGCAAAGTATGCAGTTGCTTCTTCCTCTGTCAGTTCCATGTTGTTTTCCTTCGCCAGAGACTGCAACTCCTCCGGGCTCTTTGCTTCTTTTGCTTTTTTAATCAATTCCTGATTTTGATTCATCATAAATTATATCTCCTTTCGTTTTATATTATATATTAGCTATTATATTAGCTATCCAAACGCTGACGTTCCACTAACTCCGCAAATTTTCCATTCTTTGCAATCAGTTCGTCATAAGTACCGTCCTCGGCAATCTTGCCTTTTTCCAGATAGATGATGCGGTCACATTGTCTGATGGTGGAAAGCCGGTGAGCAATGACGATTCTCGTACATTTCAGCTGTTCCAAGGAATCAGACACAATCTTCTGGGTCAGATTATCCAGTGCCGAAGTCGCCTCGTCAAACATCAGAATTTTCGGTTTCGGAGCGATAGCACGGGCAATCATCAATCGCTGTCTCTGACCACCCGAAACACCACCGGATCCTTCCGATATAATGGTGTGCATTCCCATAGGCATTCTCCGTATATCCTCCGCAATGCCTGCCATTTCCGCCGCTTCCCACGCATCGTCCATGGAGAGTTGGGGGGCGGAGATGACAATATTAGAGTAGATATCACCCTGGAACAGTTTTCCGTTCTGCATCACCACGCCGATTTTCCGGCGAAGGGATTTCAGGTCAATGGTGTTCAGATCCCTGCCATCGTAATAAACCGCACCTTTTTGAGGATTCTCGAAGCCTAGCATGATACGCAGCAAAGTAGATTTTCCACATCCTGTAGCACCGACAATAGCCACATACTGACCGGGACGAATCTTTAGGGACAGATCATCAATTACAAGAGGCATCGTTTCATTATATCGGAAAGAGATGTTGTTCAGTTCGATGGCACCCGAAACCCGGTCAATGACCAGCTTTCCTTCAGAAACCTCCGGTACAGCCTCCATAATTGGCTTTGCCATCTCCCAAATCGGCCGGAACTGAGCAAGTATCGATGCAATTCCCGTCAATGACATAAATGCGCCGCTGACCATACCATATGCTGTGTTAAATGCATAGTAATCGGCAACCGATACGCCACTTTGTACCGCCATATAATACATTACGATGACACCTGTGAGCGAAATAATTAAACCAAACGCCGTATTTGCCCGGAGAAACATAGGGGGGTTATAGGTCAACTTTACTTGTTTTGCATAGAGATTCGACCATCTGGCATAGGCTCTTTTCTCGGCACCGGATAGTTTAATCTTCTGCACACCCGTAAGGAGTGCATAGCTCATACCGCTTTCCTGTACGGCAAGTTCCATTTGCTTTTTGCTGATCCGCATTTGATAGAAAGTAGTAGCCAGCGAAAACAAAATAGTTGCGAAAATAATAATCAATGCGGGCACAACAAGGGCAGGAGCGTATACAAAAATCTGTGAGATGTAAATCAGTGAGAAAACCGAAGTCAGTCCCGTATTCAATACCGCCGAAACCAGCATGGAACAGATGGATTGTATGTACTGTGCTCTGCTGAAAAGCTCACCGGAACTAAACTTCTTGAAAAAATCTGCAGGGAGCGATAGGATGCGCATCATCGTAGCCGCCTGTACCGACAGTTCCATTTTTGTATTGATTCGTTCCAGCAGCAGCGTTTTAATCCCACCTAACAGCAATGAACTGACAGTCACGCTGACCATGAAGGCGGCGGTTCCCAACAGAAGCTGTTGACTTTTACTTTCCACAACAGTTCCCAGCAGCAGATTGTTGAGCTTTGGAAAGAGCAATCCTAATACCGATATGGATAACGTTGCCAGAATAATAAGGGCAAAATCCGCAGTAGACAGCGTATTTACAATATACCGCAGCAACATTGCCATATTCATTTTCTTCAAAGGGAAGGGCTTGTAAAAGCAAATCCCTTCATTCTCAAAAAGCATTTCTGTTTTTTTTGTGACCTTTACCCATTTACCCGAAACAGTATCAAAATAAACGTAGCCATACAGCCCCTTCGGAATAAAGGCCACCACACTGCCGTCATCCTTTCGGGTTCCCAGGAGTGCACCGATGGCATCTTTGTGCCAGCCTTTTTCAAGGTTAACATTTCGACGCATAATGCCGTAGGGGCGGAGCAAATATTCCAATCGGTCATTGAGTCCTTTTACCGAGTCGGGAACCTCCCGGGATTTAATTTTGTAATATTGGAGAATTGCTTCAATTGCACTCTGGGCCTTTGATTCATCGCTGGTGAACGCTGCAGACATCTTTGTGCCTAAAACCGCATCAGCAATGCCCACAAATGCTTCCTCAAATATTTCATCATCATTTTTCTTTCTTTGTTTGATTTGTTCGTCAAACCATCCCATACCGTCACCACCTTTTAATCACTGGCTACCAGCTTCGTATAGAAGCCACCCAGCGCATAAAGTTCTTCGTGTGTACCCCGTTCCACCACATTTCCGTGATCCATCACAATAATCTCGTCACAATCCCGAATGGTGGAAAGACGGTGAGCCACCACAATACAGGTAATGCCTCTATCTTTGATGGATTTAACCACTTCATATTCCGTTTTGGCATCCAGTGCGGAGGTTGCTTCATCCAAAATAATAATGGTAGGATCCTGGGCAAGCACACGTGCAATTTCCATTCTCTGACGCTGACCGCCGGAGAAATCCTTACCTCCTTCCGTGATTTTATATTGATACCCCCCATCACGTTGCATAATGTCCTCATGGAGCTGAGCATCACGGGCTGCCATGATCATTTCAAAGTCCTCAATAGAGGTGTCCCACATCTTAATGTTGTTGGCAATGGTGTCTTCAAAGAGGATAATATCCTGATCCACAACGGAAAGGGAACCTGTAAACACGCTTCGGTCAATCTTCGTCATAGGCTTTCCGTCAAATAAAATCTCCCCACTCCAAGGCTGATACAGTCCCGAAATCAGTTTGGAAAGAGTGGATTTCCCGCATCCCGATGCACCTACAAATGCAACCCGGCTGCCGGGCTTCAATGTCAGGTTAAAATCTTTAATGAGCGGCTCAGAAAGACGAGCATAGCCGAAGGTTACATTTTTCATCTCCAATGCGCCGGAAAGCTTGTCATATTCCCCATTCTCGTCCATCAGGTTTTCAGCATCATACACCACATCGGTAGGATACTCCATGACGTCCTCGATCCGTTCCATCTCCGACCGCATTTCCTGCAGTGTCTGACCTGCGGATATCAGCTTCTGTGCTGGCGACATAAAGGAGGCCAGAAATCCCTGGAACGCCATAATCATACCAATGGTAAACTGCCCTTCCATCGTCAGATAAACACCGATAACCAGTACGGCTGTATTAGTCAAAGCGGATACAAGCTGCGGAATTATTCCAAGATATTGATTCAGCTTGGAAAACTTGACTTTTTGTGTATTGACGCTGGCCTGATAGCCTGCCCATTTCTCAAAGAATCCATTTTCTGCACCGCTGGCTTTAATCGTTTCAATCATCTCTATGCCCGCCACCGTAGCGCCCGCTAACTTTCCGCTGTCTCTCATTTGCACGCGGGTAATATTGACACGCTTTTTGGAGATAATCCGTGAAATAAACAAATTGATAAAGATAGACGCGATGCCTACCAGCGTCAAAATCCAACTGTATCGAATCATGACCACAAAGTAAAATACCATCATACCGGCTTCGATGACCAGCGGTGCAAAAGTGTCGACAAGGTTCTTTGCAACAGAGGCATTCATATTTTTTCTTTGCTGAATATCGCCCGCCATTCTCTGGGAAAAGAATTCGATTGGCATTCTTAGTACCTTCCACATAAAGGTGGTACTGCCTACCGCTGCAATTTTTGCATTAATTTTTGCAGAAAAAATCGCCTGGATGAACGCAACCACCAGCCTAACCACCGAAAGTACCGCAAGCCCATAGATGAATGGCATAAACCAATCCGGATTCTGTCCTGTCAAGAGTCGGTCCAGGAAAATCCGAGAAAATGCAGGCTCAATAATGCCAATCAGGGATGCGATAATAGTAGTAATCACTGTGAATGCAATGGCAACACCAGCACCCTTCAGCTTATTTTTTGCAAAGCGAATCATACTCTTTGGCTTGCCGCCGGGTTCAAATGTTTCCGAAGGCTCAAACATCATACAAATCCCTGTAAACGATTTGTCAAAGGTCTCCATGGAAACAGTGTAGCATCCCTTTGCCGGATCGTTCAGCACCGCTTTGTTGCCTTTAAATCCGTCAAGCACTACAAAGTGGTTAAAATTCCAATGAACAATACAGGGAAACTTCCCCTTCTGTTTCAGATCTTCCGGTTCGTAGCGGTAGCCCTTCGCCACAAGCCCGTAGCTTCTGGCAGCTTTTAATACGTTTTTTGCATTGGAACCATCTCGCGATACTCCACAATCTGCTCGTACCTGTTCCAACGGAATCCATTTTCCATAATAAGCCAGAATCATGGTCAAACTAGCCGCACCGCATTCCAGAGCCTCCATCTGCATGACAACAGGAACTTTCGCTGCACCTTTTGTCACCGGCTGCTTAATTGATTTTGTGTTTTTCCCCATATCCTCCACCTCAATTCATGATAAAAGAGATTGGAGAAACACTGTCGATTACAATCTCAGCATTATGTACTCCCTCTGAACTTTCCCCGCTGACCTTGACGGGATATACCCATTCGCCTTTGACCAGTTCGCCTACATGAAGAGCATAATCGGTAAAAGCATCGTCAACTACTATGGGCTCGGATGCGATTTCTGAAACAGTATATTCCACATCACCAATCCAGACCTCCATGCCGGGTTCTACCGATGCAATGTCTGATTCCTTTACATAGACGGTCATTTCTCCCTTCTCCCCAATGGCAACCGTGGTAAGCGTGGTATCCAGGTGGCCTACAACCCCCCATACACAAACACCCACAAGCAGAATTACAATAGCGGTAAGCACCATCCAAACGCCGGGATTTGAAACCCGAATATACTCGTTCAGCTGTTCGGGAGAAGAAACTCGTTCAATACTCTTTTTTCTGAATAATTGTTCATTCATAGTCAATACCTCGCCATCTGGAAATTATTAATTACTTCCTTGACCGGGATTTGAACATGAACAGTTAGTATCATTGTACCAATCATCACTACCGCCCTGTCCGTTCGTATAACAGAGACAGCGATAATTTTCAAGAGTCTCGGCATCATATCCGGCTCCTACCTCATTACAGTAGCAGCCATTACCACCACCTGCGCCGCTGCAGTTGCAATCAAGACCATAATCACTACCAAAATTACCGCCACCAACAACAGCATCCAGTTCATCATCCGCCAGTTCGTTGTTAGCTTCTTTCACAGCAAAATCGGCCTCTGTCAGTTCAATGCCCATTTCTTTTGCAAGGGCTATAGAAGCGCGGATTGCGTCTTCCTTCTCCATCTCGTTGCAATCCAATACTTTCTGTTTCAATGTTTCGTCTTTGGAGACCTGCTCAAGAAATTTTTTCAGGTTTTCACACATATCAATTGCCTCCTTTTCTTCGTTCGTTTAGCATCCATAATATATATCTGATACAAACAATTTACATAGAATCAACTATGCATGAATCACGAATGGGCGTGTACTCACATAATATAGTTCCAATCATGACCACAGCCACCAATGATACACATACAGTTAAAATCGTCGGCACGACCATCGCCGCCTTGCCCGTACATAACACAGGCGCAGCCATATGTTTTCCCATTACCTTCATCAGTTCCACCGCCACCGCCTGCAAAAGAACAACCGCAGCAACCGCCACCGGCAACAGCATCCATTTCATCATCCGACAGCTCGTTGTCAGCTTCTTTCTCGGCGAAATCGGCCTCTGTCAGTTCAATTCCCACTTCCTTTGCAAGGGCTATAGAAGCGCGGATTGCGTCTTCCTTCTCCATCTCGTTGCAATCCAATACTTTCTGTTTCAATGTTTCGTCTTTGGAGACCTGCTCCAGAAATTTTTTCAGGTTTTCACTCATTTTAATTTCCCTCCATTTTCTTACATATGCTTAAATGAACCTCGCTCTAACTATCTATACCCAATATCATGGCCTGAACCGCCAACGCCACACATACAGTTCACATCGCTGGCACGACCATCACCACCCTGCCCGAACATAATGCAGGCACAACCATATGTCTTCCCATCACACTCATCGGTTCCACCGCCACCGCCTGCAAAAAAACAAAAGCAATCATCACCACCAACGACAGCATCCAGTTCATCGTCCGACATCTCGCTGTCAGATTCTTTCTTAGCAAAATCAGTCTCTGTCAGTTCAATTCCCACTTCTTTTGCAAGGGCTATAGAAGTGCGGATTGCGTCTTCCTTTTCCATCTCATTGCAAGCCAACACTTTCTGTTTTAATGTTTCGTCTTTGGAGACCAGCTCCAGGAATTTTTTCAGGTTTTCACTCATTTTGGCTTCCTCCATCTTTTTCATTTTCTTTATTCTTCAGATACTGCTGCTGTCCTGCTTCCATCACCTTCTTAATTTTAGGCACCCAGCCACCACGGAATATCTCACATGCAAACAAATCAGGTCCAAGGATATCATCCGGATTTCCCTCTAATGCACTGGCTCGGCAACCACCAACACATTCCCGTGCGTATTCGCAGTCCGCACAGTCAGGATTATGTGCAAAATATTCACTGGCTCGTGTATCGATCAACTTCAGATATCTCGAATCAGTCAGACATTTTTTCAACCCTGCTTCGCCGATCAGCGGAAATTCCTTTTGAATGTCCATGCCGGACAGCGCCATACAGGGCAGCACCCGCCCCTCCGGTGAAATATACATAACCTGCCGTGCGTGACCACAGATGCACATTGTTTCAGGGTCTTTGCAGTTCTTTTGCGACGGTAATCCACTGTGTTCAGGAGCTCCTCGCCAGCCCATGAAGAAACCGCCCAGTTGAAGATTCAGGGGCATTCCGTCCGCATAATACTGCGGTATATAATCCAAATACAGTTGGTAAAGTTCCTTCTTCGTAATAGACTCGCCGTAACCGCCATCTTTCCAAGCTCCCACATTGCTGACAGGGTTGGCTTTCAAGTAGCGGCACCCCCATGAAGCCAGCAGATTCACACTCTCCCGCAGGGTGTGCTTGTTGTCTTCGTGAATACACATCTCCGCCGCCGTAGGGAAACCTCTCTTTCTGCATCGAAGAAACGCTTCTTTCACTGCTTCTTCTGCTCCCGGAATACCACGTAGCCAGTCGTGGTGTCCCACGCCGTCAAAGCTCATATTGAACTCCGGATAAATACCGCGCTGTTCTAATTCATCCAACAGCTTGTCCGTGACCAGCTTGCCATTGGAATAAATTGTAGTAATGCGAATGCCACGTTGAAGCAGTTCGTCCACGATTTCAAGAAAATCTCTACGAACCAACGGCTCTCCACCGGTCAGGGACACATTCATAATGCCACACTCCTCCAACTGGTCGATGATGCTCATGACCTCCTGATGTTGTACAATAAAAATTGACAACCTATTCTCAAGGATTTTGATATAATCA
>JBJEJE010000140.1:0-36647 GCA_051877755.1 Lachnospiraceae bacterium
TCTGTCATTCTCACATTTTCATAATCAAAATCTATTTTCTGAGTCATTACTTTTCGTCCACTTGTATTGTATAACTCCAGTACATAGGGTGCTTTTTCTTCATCCTTTTTACTCTCTTCTTTATTAGGAACCACAATTCCAACATATTCTTTATTATACACAACACTCTGTACTTCATCTTCCAGTTGGATTGTTGCCTTTTCACTTGGTTTCTCTCTCATGGCATAAATAATAAACCGGGTGTCACCAAAGGCACAAATTGTATTATTATCCATAAATTCAACTTTGGGAACAATGGTATCCTCTAATTGATATCCCCCCATCATACGGTCTGCATTCTCATTTACACCTACCGGTCCAAAATTATAAGCAGCCAGACCATTCTTCACATCTACACCATCCAGATACAGATAAGTAGAAAACAATTTCTTTCCATCATCGGATAAGTCAATGTCCATTGGGTATCCACTTTTATCAATGGTTGTCTGAATTTCAGAAATCTGTTCTCCATTCTTATCATAAATGTTAATATAGTTTGCCTTATCTCCCTCTAAGATAACTGCGAACTCTCCCTGAGAAGCAACTGCAATATCACAAATTTTATACGGCATTGTGGTACTGCTAACCTTCCCTTCAGAGTTAAAAATATAGACATCATTTCCATTCAGATCCGCAATGGCCGCATATTCCTCAGAAACATCTGCCGCTGGCATCTTCATGGCAAAGGTTTCATTCCAGACCGCGGCTCCCTTTTCATCTACATAGGTTGCACCATCCTTGCTATATTTTAACAAAGAATCCTGATACGGAATATAATCCAACATGGAAGCATTTTTTACACTTGTTTTCTCCACCACTTCATAACTATTATAATCTGTATGATAGATAACAAAAAATGCTGCCACCATTGCACAAACAAGCAGAAGCAGCCATGCATGTTTTTTCTGAAATGACAGACTATTCTTCTTACTATGTTCCCTTTGATTCATATTGCTTTCATTTTCTTCTATCTCCATATATCCGGAGTCATTTTGTTCTTCCTGTTTTTTACCAAAGAAACCCTGTACTACATTCTTATCAATTCTTTTTTTCTTTACTGTATCTTTCTTCATTTGATCAACCTTTTCCTGTTTTCACACCACCCGTTTTCACAGATAATGCTTTCTTTATCCATATCTCATTTTTCAGTACATTTACTCGCAGCAAATTCTCATCCATCTCATTAAATGCTTCTATATAGTATACTATATTTTTTCAAAAGGTACTAGCCTTATTTATTCACTGATGGAATTAAAATCTGATCTCCTTCATGAATTTCATCTGATTCACTCAAACCGTTTGCCTCCATTAATTCTGCCACATACCCTACGGAATTGTACATTTTGAAACTGATTGAAGACAGCGTGTCTCCATTTTGAACCGTATAATACTGTGGAAGATTCGATGCAGCCGTCCGCACCTTTTCAGAACTTTCCATGTTCTTTTTTTCATTTTCCGTCTTTTCTTCCGTTGACGCAGTTTCACCTAGCACAGCAATTGGTGTTTCTTTATCTTCTAATACGATTACACCTTCCTTTGCCAGTCTGTTTTCCATTTTTTCCAACATCTGATAGTTGCTAAACACTGCTATCCCCAAAGCAAGCACAGCAATAACCAGTCCGGAGCATAGACCATACAGCCTTCTATTCATCCTTTCTATTCTGGCACTCCTTGCCCGTTCTTCCATAATTTTCTTATAATTGCGAAGTACTGCCTCATCTTTCAGTTCCACTTCATTATCTTCCCTCGGTTCCGTCTCTCCCTTTGATGCAATCATGAAATTCTGCATAGCTTCATTTCTTGCATAATAAATGTAGTAACCACTCTGTCGGCGAAGCCCGTCCCCCTCCGTCATATAGAAAGCATCCTCACCTTCTAAGGCATCCATAATGTATAGCACTTTGTCCGGTCCCGCAAAATTATCCATATGCAATTGCACAATCATATCGTTAACAGCTGTAGAAAAACCCATTCTGGAAAGAAACCAGCCCACAACCTCTAAATCTGGAAAATAAGTTTTTACCTCCTGATAAATATAACTCCATGTTTCTCCATCAAAAGTAGACTCCTCCAAATCCAGTTCCAGATTCTGTGCGGCAAGTGCTCCGCTGATAAATATAACCTCCCCACATTCACTTCTTTGGCATTCTCCCACCAGAATTGCACCTCTTGCAAAGGTCGAGTTCGGATTAGCAAGCTGGTTCAAGTACGTCATGACATAATCTTCAATATAAATCCTGCGGTTTCCCTCCGGCATTCCGATCTGCCTTATATTTTTCGGTAATGTAATTCCTGCAAAAATGTTATCTTCTGTCTGTTCGTCTTTATCATACACAATTTCAATCATGCTTTTCATTCCTTTCCGTGACATTTTTGCCTTTTCATAACATATCACGTCAAAAATGCTTATCATGTCTAAAATTGTCTTTCAAAACAGGAAAATGTCCGCAAAATCAGGAATATTTTTTTGTTTCTATATATAATCCGACATTTTGGGAAAAAACAAAAGGCAAATTTTTTCTTTTTTGTCTAAAACATGCTCAAATGGTTCATACTTCTCATACAATAAGTTAAAGCGATATCTGACACGTTATCTGATATCCGGGAGGTAATTTTATGAGTCCTATCTACTATAATGCTTTTAAACAGGGAGCAGCTTTAGAACTAAACAGAGAAATCCGGAATACCTTGAATCGTGAAAATACCACACCGGATAATGTAGTAATTCTCTGCATTGGAACAGACCGTGCCACTGGCGACTGTCTTGGACCGTTGGTGGGGGAACATCTTAAAAAGGTTCTTCCGGAAATTGCTGTGTATGGCACCCTGGAACATCCTGTCCATGCCCTGAATCTCGAAAAGACCATTGAGGATATCTATACGGAATATAGAAATCCATTTATTATTGCAATCGATGCCTCTTTAGGAATTCCGGAACATATTGGTTATGCCACATTGACCCATGCACCATTAGTTCCCGGAAAAGGCGTGAATAAAAAACTGCCTGCAATAGGAAATCTCTCTATCACAGGCATTGTAAATGTTGCCGGTTTTCCAAACTCTGTTCTATTACAGAGCACCAGACTCCATACCGTTATGACCCTTGCCAACTGCATCAGCAATGCCATCAGCTGGTATTTTCTGGATGCTCATTTTCCTGCTCCTCTGTAAGCTGCAATTGCCTCTGAAACTGTATCTGCCGTTCCATCCTCCATCAATGATATTAAATCTGCCACCTTTGCAGGGGTACAGAAATCTTTTCCTAAAATTGCACCATAATTATTGGCAATCGCCAGGGCGGAATTCTGAATATCCTCATCCAGAACCGCCATATGTTCCTCCATGGTTTCTATATTGTCTTTCATCTGCTCTAATTTGCCAAGCCGTCTGTCATTCACCTCATTCGTAAGAAGCTGCTTGGTCTCATTTTCAAAGACTGTCATTGCATCCTGTTTTTCCTGGCTGATCTGGTTTAATTCTTCCTCCAGTTCAGCAAGCTTATCATCATACTTGTCCAGACCATACTGGCTGTCATCCTTGTCTTTGTTAATCTTATTACGGATTGCTTTCATCTGACGTTTGTTTGCCGCCATCTGATCCTTGATATTACGACCTTCTAATAAAGTATCATAATATTTAATCTTAACCCTGTTCAATATCAGAACATAGAGGAAACCCAAAACAAATAAGGTTAACGAAACTGTTAATGTACATAAAATCGTTAAATATGTACTATCCTTATAAAATACATGAACTGACAATACATACATCAAAGATGGAATACCGGCATAAGCAATTAAAATAGCTAAAAGCAATACTAGGAATTCTCCAAAACGCTTTGTCATAAAAAGAGAATAAAACAACTTTGACATGCAAAAAGATGGAACATGCTGTGCCTTAAATAATGTCCGCATCTCAACCTGCAGCTGACGATTCTCCTCGGTCAGCTCCGCCGTTTCATAGGACACTCTCTCATCCACACGTTTGGACTTTGCCTTATCACGTTTTGCTCTTACACTTCGGCTTTTTCCCTTATTAGCGTCAATCTGATCATCATAAACTTTCTCAATCTCATTCTTCCGCCTGCGGATTGTCTGGGCAATCTCATCCTGGATGGATTTCTCCTCTGTAGCAATCGCCTTCTTTAGGTTCTTCTCCTGGTTTCTATATTCTGCCAATTCCTTCTTTAACTGTTCCACAGCTTCCAAATCTGTCTGAACCTGATAAAGATAGTCTACATTTTCATTAAATACATTCTCCTGCATATTACTGCCTCTCTTTCGCACTATCTTGTGCCGTTCCATTGCAAAAACACAATATTTACTTATTATAATAACAAACCTACTTTATAAATACAACCGTTTTCGACATTTCCTTTCACAGTTTCATAGAATATTCATAATCTTTTAAGGGTTCAGCCATTGTTTTTATGTCGATTTTATTATATACTATACTTAACTGGAAAGATGTTACAAATGGGAGGTGACAGCGATCAATATACTATTTTTTTTAACCCCGAAAGCAGAGGTTGCTTTTTTGGAAAAAGACTATTCACTCCGCCAGGTTCTTGAGAAAATGGAATATCATCAGTATTCCTCTATTCCTATTTTGAATGATCAGGGAGAATATATCGGAACCTTAACAGAAGGAGATATTTTATGGTATTTCCGCCATAATGATATAGCCACTGCATTAAAATGGCCGGAAAGCCTGCATTTAATGGATGTTCCAAGACGTCATGATTATGAACCAGTAAATGCCAGTTCCAATATGGAGGATTTGCTTTCCAAGATTATTCAGCAAAATTTTGTCCCGGTGGTGGATGATTGCGATAAATTTATCGGCATTATCAAACGAAGCGATGTTATACAGTATTATTATAACCGTACATAGAGATATAAGAAACTGCCGCATTCAGTAAGTATCTGAATGCGGCAGTTTCCTATATTACATATATTCCTTAAGACGTTCCGGATCTACTTTAATACGGTTATCCATGGTTTTCATGATATTCTGAATCTGCACTTCCTCATATACACTATCCAGATTCAGATTATATACCTGATTTTTTTCAAAACCAAGCACCACAGGACGCAAAATGTCTTTGTCATTCTCATTTAGCACAAGACCCTTTTCATGATTGGTAAGCTCCACACATACACCCGGATACAAGATCTTAATACTGTTCATCAAATGCATAACCATCTCTCTGTCATATAAATCTGGTCTGCTCTGGAGCATACGCACAGCCTCCACCTCTGTATGTGGATCCATATCTAACTGCATAGCGGTGTATTCATCATAGGCATTGGCAATCATCAGTACTTTCACTGCATCCGATATCTTTGCAGGTGCATTTTCCGGAAGATACTGCATCTGGCACAACTGCATCAGCGTCCCCTTCACGCCTACAGGCAGTTTGAAAGAATTGGATATCTTATCAATTCCGGTAATGACGGTTCTTGCCACCATTCCCATATCTTCATCGCTAAGACCCTCTGTCTTCCCCCGCAACTCCGGTTTCAGATTCAGCTTACCCAGGTCATGCAGCAATGCCGTAACAACCACCTCTGTCTGCTCCATAATGCCGAAACCGGCTCTATGTGAGATCAGCGCTGCCAGAATCGCAACATTCAGGGCATGTTTATAAATATAATCTTCCGGACTTCTCAAATTCTGGTTAAAGTTAATCTTATGATAAAGCTTGCCAAACCGCCGCACTAATTCATCTGTCTGATTCATCAGGTTCACCGGTTCCTTCCCCTGAAGTATCAAATCCAACGACTCCTTGATACTGAATACCGCCATGGTCTGAAACCGTTCAAATTCGATTTCCTCCTCACTCATTGGTGGGATCGGTTCTGCCGGTTCTAATATATACAATCCAATCAGACCAAAATTCTTAACACTTTCAATACCCTGTCTGGTAATCTTATCATTGCGCCCATAAAGCAAAATACCTCTTTTGTTATAAATAGGTCTTGCCAGTCTCATTCCAACCTTTAAATCTTCCGCCTTCACGTATATCAATGCTGTAACCTCCCATTTCCGCACCTGCTATTCTCTCATATGATACACTGCTGTATCCTCAGACGTTCTCCCATATGCTATATTCATTTTATCATTCTATCTGATAAATAGCAACGATAGAAACATGAAATTTCTGATAAAGCATTGGTTTTTGAGCTGCAAGATTCACCCCAATCCGATAAGGGAGCCTCTCCATTTCTTTTTCATAAACCAGACCGGAATACACAACCCTTTTCTTTGCATGATTCTGCCTAAAATCCGGCATCATACAATACCGCTTCATATTTTCTGCTTCGGTATCCGACACCAGATAGGCATTTTGAAATGAATATTGCAATAGAATCTTACGTTCCCCTGTTTCCAGCAAAAATAATATAAAATCCTGTTTTTTATCTAACTTTTCTTTTTCAGAAAGCAAATGCAGAACAATCCCCCAATCCTCATACATGCTTTCTGCAAGATATTCTTTGCCGGCAAAATCATCTTTTAACACCAGAGTAATCTCCTCATAATAATCCTTCGCTTCCACCAGCAGCAATAATAAATCCCTGCAATTCCATTCTCCACTGTTTATAACAATAGCCATGGAACTGTGATTCCGTTTTCCTTCTCCCTGTATTTTCTGCATGTACTCAAAAATCAATTTCCTGTTTTCTATTAGCTCCTGCTTTCTGGCTTGAAACAGCATACTTTTCAAGCCCAGCCATTCCGCCGTTTTGGCATCTCCATCCAATACGGCCTGACTTATATCGTATTTTTTCAGTTTTCCTGCCAGCCGATTTATCGAATACATTCCTTTTGAATCCGGCATCTCCACACGCAAAATCGTGATACCATTTTCTATCCGTGTCTGAAGCTGCCACCGCTTCCACCGCTTCTTTTTCCCTGAGAAGAATATATAATCTACTCTCTCCTTTTTTCTCATACTTTCCCTCAGAACCCCATTTTATTTATCCTATTCCTGTCCTTATCATAAAATGACAAACTCCTCCTTTTTTGTTATACTAAATAGGCATTTACGAAACTTATTCTTTCAAAGTGTAAGTTATGCAAATATAACAAATATATGTTTGCAGGACATTTGAGGACGCCAGTGCTTAGCGAGGTGTTTTCGAGCTTAGCACTGTTGCGTTCTCAACTAAGTGCAAATGGTCCGGAAAACATGTTTGTTATATTTGTATAACGCAAGTATTCAAAAAAGAAGTTTCGTAATTGCCTATGTTATACTAAAATCAGATTCAAACAAGGAGGACTCATATGTATTCATATAAATGTGTAACAGCTTACGAGGGAACCCGTTACAACGGCTGGCAAAAGCAGGGAAACACCGGCAACACAATACAGGGAAAACTGGAGGAAATTCTGTCCAAAATGACAGAGGAAACCATTGAGGTTCACGGTTCCGGAAGAACCGATGCCGGGGTACACGCTCTTTCGCAGGTATTCCATTTTCATTGCAGCAAAGAACTCCTGTGCTCCGGTAGCAGCGATTCCTTTCTGAAAGAAATAAATGGTTATCTGCCAAAGGATATCCGCATTCTTTCTATGGAACCCTGTGAACCCCGTTTCCACGCCCGCTTAAATGCCACCGCCAAGACCTATCAGTACAGGATTGATACATCTCCTTATGGAAACCTATTTTTGCGGAATACATCCCACCATATCTCCACACCTTTAGATATTGCTGCCATCAAAAAAGGTGCCACTCTGTTACTGGGCACCCATGATTTTAAAAGTTTTTGCAGTAATAAAAGAATGAAGAAATCTACTGTCCGGACCATTTACAATATTGATATTAAAGAAGACTCTGCAAACCATCTTCTGACGTTTACCTTTACAGGAAACGGCTTTCTATACAATATGGTACGCATCCTCACCGGCACTCTGATTGAAATCGGTCTGGGACTTCGTTCACCGGATGATATTCCTTCTATTCTAGAGGGATGTGACCGGGCACTTGCCGGACACACCGCACCCGCAAAAGGACTGTTTTTACTGGATGTCTCCTACTGATTCTCCTGCCAGGAACGCAGAAGCTTCTCTAAACCATTAAAGTTCTCCACATGATTTACTTCATCACGGAGCTTAGAAGAATTCGGATATCCACTGGTATACCATGCAACATGTTTTCTCATTTCATGGATACCGGTAAATTCCCCCTTATACTCCACCATCATTTTCGCATGTCGAAGCATGACTTCCACCATCTCTGCTAAAGAAGGCTTTTCTGGGATATACCCTTTTTCAAAATACGTCTTCATCTGGGAAAACAGAAACGGATTGCCTTTTGCACCTCTTCCAATCATAAATGCATCGCAGCCGGTTTTCTCCCGCATACGCAGGACATCCTGTGGTGTTTTCAAATCTCCATTACCAATAACCGGTATAGAAACCGCTTCTTTAACCTGACGTATAATATCCCAGTCCGCTTCGCCGGAATAGTACTCACTCCTAAGTCTTCCATGCACAGCAACCGCTGCTCCTCCATTTTCTTCTACAATCTGTGCAATCTCCACCGCATTGATATGCTCTTCATCAAAACCTTTTCTGATTTTGACCGTAACCGGAACATCCACAGACTTAACCATGGCAGATACAATTTTGCCAACCAGTTCAGGTTGTTTCATCAGTGCAGAACCCTCATTGTTATTCACAATCTTTGGCACCGGACATCCCATATTCACATCAATAAAATCATAGCCCTGTTCCTGTACCCGTCCTGCTATCTCTGCCATAATACTCGGCTCTGAACCAAACAACTGCAGTCCAATGGGATGCTCTATTTCCTCATACTTCATTAACGGTTCCGTATTCCGGTTCTTGTAGAGAATTGCCTTTGCACTCACCATCTCCGTATATAGGATATCACATCCTTGTTCCTTGCAAAGCAAGCGAAAAGGCAGGTCAGTCACGCCTGCCATTGGAGCCAATATTAACTTGTTCTTCAAATCTACCATGCTTTTTTTCACCATATATATCCTGCCTTTATATTCATCATTCAATTACGAAAAAGAGTCATTGTTTATGATACAAAATATTAAGTCCTTTCAATGTCAGATTTGGATCATAATATTCAATGCTGTCTGTTTCATCAAAAATAATTTTCCCGAGTCCACCGGTAGCAACCACCGTCATCTTGTCTAATTTTGCCTCTTCCTTTATCTTACGGATAATGTATTCTGTCTGTCCAATATGTCCATAAACAAGACCAGACTGCATGGAAGAAATGGTGTCTTTTCCCAATATGCATTCCGGTTTCTTAATCTCAATCTTAGGAAGTTTTGCTGCATCCTGCCAAAGAGCATGGGCAGCAATACGGATTCCAGGTGAAGTCACACCTCCCACTAAAGATGCATCTGCCAATACCAAATCATGCGTGGTAGCAGTTCCATAATCAATAACAAGTACCGGACCTCCATAAATCTCATATGCAGCCACCGCATCCACAATACGGTCGGCTCCCACCTCTTTCGGATTCGGAATCGCAATCTTTATTCCTGTCTTGATTCCAGGTCCCACCACAATTGGATTCACCCCGAAATACTTTATCAAACCGTTAATAATATGATGATTTACATCCGGAACAACGGATGCCATAATTGCCGCATTTACATCTTCCCGATGAAGTCCTTTACTATGCAGCATATTATAAAAAAAGATTCCATATTCATCGGATGTTCTCGGAATCTTCGTTGTCATACGAAATGTTCCCTCTATCTCATCCCCGTTAAACAAACCTATGGTTATGTTGGTGTTTCCAATATCAATTGCCAATAACATTTTCTTTCTCTCCTGTCGTTTTTATGTATTTTCCCGCTATTCTCCCTGTTGTATCTCCGCCTCTGTAAGCGGTTCTCCTAAAAAGAATACACGATAATATAATTCAAGACTCTCCAGCAGTTCCTGTTTTGTCTGACGCAGCTGCTTAATCTTCAATACACTGCCAATCTCATCATATAACAGATCCCCCTGATCCGACATCGTCACAAAATTGAGATTGGCATTCTCATCAAATTCCATTGTCAGAATACCGCCAATATCCTCTGTAAACAATACGCACATTGCCTGAAGTTCATCCTTGATCCCATCTGGCAATCCATTAAAATCAGGATTCAGATAATATTTTTCCTCGTATTTTGAGGATGCACACAAAACAACTTTCTTTTCACTCATATATCTCTCCATTCTGCTTCTTTAAAAAACAGATAATTGCACGTTCCGTTCAAGATGCAATAAATAGTAATAATTGCATTTTATCCTATTCACAAAAGGATTGCAACCTCTTTCAAGATTTGCTAAGATATAAGTAATGCATGGGGCACACCCAGATTATGCTATATTACGAAAAGAGGGTTAATATGTTAAATCAGAATTTTATTGATATGTGCGGACAAAAGTCTGTAATTCGTGAATTATTTGCTTACGGAAGTGAACGTGCAAAAGAGATTGGCTATGAGAATGTATTTGATTACAGCCTTGGCAATCCTTCCGTTCCTGCTCCGGAATCTTTTACACAGGAGATGCTACGGCTTTTACAGGAAAATGAGCCAGTGAGTCTTCATGGATATTCTCCAAGTCTTGGTATTGATTCTGTAAGGGAGGCCGTTGCTGTTTCTCTTAATGACCGGTTTGATATGAACTATCAGAAGAAAGACATATTTATGGTAAGTGGCGCAGCCGGAGCTATTGCACATGCTGCCAGAGCTGTCACCGTACCAGGAGACGAGATTTTGACTTTCGCTCCTTTTTTCCCGGAATATATGCCTTACATAGCTGCCACCGGTGCCAGTCTCAAAGTTGTGCCGGCTGATATCAGCACATTCCAGATTAATTTTGATGCTTTTGTGGATATGTTAAATGATAAAGTTATGGCTGTTCTTATCAACACGCCTAATAATCCATCCGGTATTGTATATTCGACAGAAACCATTAAGAAACTTGCTCTGATTCTTTCCGAGAAAGAAGAAGAATTCGGACATCCAATATATATTATTTCCGATGAACCATATCGTGAAATTGTTTTTGACGGAGTGGATTCCCCTTTTGTTGCATCACATTACAACAACACAATCACCTGCTACTCCTTCAGCAAATCTTTATCCCTGCCGGGTGAACGTATTGGTTATATTGCTGTCAATCCGGCTTGTGAAGATTCTGCTTTATTAGTGGATATGTTTGGACAGATTTCCCGCGGCATCGGACATAACTGTCCGCCAAGTATCATCCAGCTTGCGGTATCCAAATGTTTATATGAAACCTCAGATTTATCCGTATACGAAACAAACAAAAATATTCTTTATACCGAACTTACAAAAATGGGATTTGATATTGTGGAACCAGGTGGAACATTCTATATGTTCCCGAAGGCATTAGAAGATGACGCCATTGCATTTTCCAACAAAGCAAAGGAACTGGATTTGCTCTTAGTTCCGAGTAATTCCTTTGGTGTAGAGGGACATTTCCGCATTAGTTACTGCATCCCAACCGAAAAGGTGGAACGATCTATTCCTGCTTTTCAAAAACTTGCGGATATGTATCTGTAATGACAAGCTGATCGGAATACAATAATAATTTTTGTAAAAAGTAAATACCAAAAAAACACAAATTTGCAAAGACATTATGTCCTGCAAATTTGTGTTTTTTTATATATTTATTAAGATCTAAAATCGAATTTTTTTATTTACCAGAAAGAATACCTTCCTTTTCCATCGCCTTTGCAATCTTTGAAACATCAAGATTTTTCCAAGTATCTCCAATCATGTCGTTCTCCTCATCGATCTCAACAGATTTCAGCCATGAAGCCTTCTCTGTTGATAGCTGCTCTGACGCCTTTTCTGTTGCCGCTGTTTCAATGTAATATTCCTTATATTCTTCATCATTGGAATTAATCATCTTCACAACCATATAGCCCAAATCATCTTCATAAACTTCCGAAACATCATCAGATTGCAGATCCTTGATCAAATTCTCCAAATCTTCTGCATATGCTCCTTTATAAGACCTCAGTTCCTCAGAATAATCTTCAATCTCATATTCCTCTGCCAGACTTTCTGCATCTTCGCCGCTTTCCAGACGTTCTTTTGCTTTCTCTGCCAATTCTTTCTGTTTCGCCTTTTCCTCATCACTTAAACTGATATACTTTCCGTCTTCATCTGTTACTGGCGAGCCGTCTTCATATTCAACTGTAGGGAACAACAGATAATACAAATCAAAGAATTCAGTATCCTTTAATTCCTCTTCAGCCTCTTTCTTATATTGTTCCTGTAAAGTTTTTGTTGTTTCATCTGTCAGCTTGCTGATGTATCTCTGCTTATAAAATAACTCCGTCACTAAGTCCTTAGAAATACCATATTGCTCCAGGAATTTTTCCGGAAATGTCTTATAATAACGTTCCACCACATCATCCATCTCTGCCTTTTCATCTTCAGTAAGTTCAATACCATTATTCTTTGCATACTGGTATTGGATTTCATCTGTTCGAAGCTGCGAAAGAATCTGTGCCTTATAATTATCCATATCCGCTGCCAGGGTTTCTTCATCCACTCCATAAGTATAAATGCATTGTATTGCATAAAGATACATATAGTCCAACATAATTGTTTCTTCACCAATTTTAAGAACCTCTGTATTCTTTGCATCTTCTGCTGATATCTTTGAATTTGTTGAACTTTGTGAGCCAGAACCATCTCCACATCCTACACAGGATAGAATCATTCCCAGCACAAGTACAACACTAATTATCTTTTTCCACATTCTTTAATTCCTCCACTTATATAATTAAAAACCTGTGTCCGGCAAATAATCTTAACCGCAATCACACATTTGTTATTGTATTACAAATGAAGATTCCTTTCAACTCTTTTTTGGGAGTTCATAAAGTTTTCAAAAAAATACGCTCTTATATGGTTATCATATAAGAGCGTATTTTTATAATGATACTATCATATCAAATATTATTCCTTTACACCACCAAGTGCTACACCAGCGATGATATATTTTGACAATGCAAAATATACAACGAAGATTGGCAGTACTGTGATGAACAAACCAAAGTAAATCATACCATAGTCTGTACGGAACTGCTCTGAACGCAGTGTCTGTACGAACATTGGCAGTGTGTTCTTTGCCTTATCAATCAAGATCATACTTGGTGTAAACAGGTTGTTCCATGATGCAATAAATGCAAAGATTGCCTGGGTAGCCATTGCCGGCTTCATCAGTGGCAGTACAATGCTGTTGAAGGTTCTAAGCTCTCCTGAACCATCAATTCTCGCTGCCTCTACAATCTCAATAGACAGTGCCTGTTCCATATACTGTTTCATAAAGTAATATGTAGATGGTGCAGCAATTGCAGGAACAATCAGCGGAATATATGTATTATATAATCCTAATTTCATCATGAACTGCATGAAACCGATGATAGATACCTGTGCAGGAATCATCATGATTGCCATGATGAAGGATGCCGCAAAGTTTCTCAGTTTAAAACGGTATACTGTGATACCATATGCAGTAAAGGTTGAAAAATATACCTGTAATGCCGTTGCCGGTACAGAAATCAGGCAGGAGTTGAACATACATTTCCACAATGGTGCTCCAATACCACTGGACTTCTGTAACAGGTTCTGAAAGTTTGCCATAAAATATTTGCCTGGCAGCAGGGAGATTCCTCTCTGGATTGCCGCAGAGGATCTTGTTGCATTGATTACCATGATATAGAATGGCACAATACTCAGACAGCAGAGCAGTACGCACACAATGGTACGGATTACTTTCTGTGTATGGATCCATGCTGAATAGCTTTCTTCTTTATTATTCTGTTTTGCCATGTCTATTCCTCCCTCCTTACTTTATTACCGCATGTTTCTGCTTTGGCTCGCGGTCACGGGTCATAGCAAAGAATACAAGGCTGATTAATAAAGTTACTAAGAACAGGATCATGGACGCTGCTGCAGACTTACCCATATCCTTTGTGGTAAATCCCAATTTTCTGATGTACATCGTAATGGTCTGGGATGCATAGTTCGGCAATGCATCACCGGTTCCGGATACGTTGAACAACGCAGGAATATCATACATCTGAAGACCACCGATTGCAGATGTTACCAGTGTATACTGCAGGATTGGCCGAAGCAGTGGCAGAGTGATACTGAAGAATGTCTGTCTGCTGCTTGCTCCATCCACCATGGCTGCTTCATACAATGAAGGATTGATACCTAAAATACCTGCAATCAATACGATCATGGTATTGCCGTACCACATCCAGAACTGCATAAATGCAATCAGTCCGATGGTTCCTCCAGGACTCTCCATAAAATCATAATCTGCACTGATAAGATGCATACTTCTTAATACAGAAGTAAGTGGACCGCTGTTATTGAATAAGGAATAGAACAATACAGCGATGGTAGATGCAGTGATAATGTTCGGCATGAACATGATTACCTTAAATGCACCCTGTCCCTTTAACTTAACTGTAGTATCTGTAAACCATGATGCCAGTAATAAAGATAACAGGATCTGTGGAATAAAGTTCAGAACCCAGATAATCAGAGTATTCTTGATTGACATCATTGTCATAGTGTCAAATAATTTTGCGCCTTCCACTACTTTATAACTGCTGTCTGTGTTAATCAGAACTGACAAGTAGTTATTCAGTCCAACGAACTTTGGTCCAACCTGTGTCAGACCTCTGTAGTAATTCTCAACGAAACTGAGCCATACCGTATAGATCAATGGATATAACTGAAAGACGGCATATACGATGAAAAATGGCGCAATGAACAGGTAGCCATATTTGCCATATTCAACTGTCTTATTTTTCTTCATGCTCTTCACTTCCCCAAATTATTTTTCTCAGCATATCTAATCACGAACCCCCAATTAGACATTTTGTAAAACGCAAAGCCCTATGTATTTGCACTTTATAAAATGTCCAATAGCGGCTTGATAATGCTTAATTTACAGTGATTTTACTGTATTTTTTGTTTAATTATGCACCGGCAATTCTGCCGGTGCATAACATATGATTCATTTCAATTGTTGAAATTCCTCAATTATTCTACAGTAATGTAGTTATAACCATCAGATACCTGATCCTTGATGTTCTGAACAGCAGCATCAATATCAGCAATCTCACCTGAGTTATAAGCCTGAGATGCTGTATCAACAAATCCGTTGAAGATTGCATCGTAAGCTGTAGCATTGCTTAAGTTAATTGTCTCAGCAGCTTTCTGGAAGGTAGGTAATGGATTGTCTCCACCACACTTCTTAGAAGCGCCCTTACCAGCATCGATTAAGTTCTGAGTAGCAGCTTTGTTGTTAACAAAGTCGCTTGTGTTCTCGCAGTGAGCTTCAAGTACTTCTGTATCACAGCAGATTGTCTTTAATACTAATGCAGCTAAAGCTGTATCTGGACAATCTTTACCAACTGATAAGTAAGTACCACCCCAATGGAATGCCTGAGGTCCTTCACAGATGTTGTAATCTTCTACGTGTGCTGCATCATTTGTTCCGTCCTCATTGTCTGGTAATAATGACCAGTATAAGAACCATGTACAACCAAAGTAGCAGAATACATCACTGTCCATACCCTGTGACCATGCATCAGACCACATAGCAGTCTTGTTAGTGTAATCGCCATCATATAACTTCTTAGCCTTCTCAAGATAATCTGTTACCCATGGGTCGATGTTTAACTTGTCATCCTCTACCCAAGGAGATGTCTTAGAATCAGCAAGTGCATACTTGATGTCATCCGGGCCAGATACCATCTTGTAACCAGCCTCTTTCATCTTGTCAGCTGTCTCAAAGAACTTGTCCCAATCAGCGATTGCAGCCTGAACAGTATCAGGATCACCAGCGCCTAATACTTCTTCAGCGATATCTGTTCTGTAACATACAACACCTGGAGTTGCCTGCCATGTAAGAGCCTTTAACTGACCCTCATATGTAGCATAGTCAATTGTGTAGTCATACATCTCAGATAAATCATCTCCACCGATTCCGATATCAGCCAATGGAATTGTGTACTCTGACTGTACCCAGTGAAGAGCTACGTCGTTATCAGCAGCAATGATAGAAGGATACTTCTCAGCACCTGAACCAGCCTGAAGCTGTGTATCGATCTGTGTCTGATACTCAACGTCTGTTCCACCTAAACCAAGGTTAACATACTCTACTCTGTCTGCATACTGAGGATACTTCTCTTTGAAGTCAGCTAATAAGCCGTCACCTAACTCAGTGTTCCAAGAGTAAACATAGATTGTCTCGCCTTCTTCTGCTGGCATCTCAAACTCTGCTGCCTGCTCTGTAGCTGGTGTTGTGTCATCTCCACCTGCAGCTGCTGTTGTGCTTTCTGTTGTAGCGTCATCACCGCCGCCACAAGCAACAAGAGATAAGCCCATTGCTAAAGCTAATGATAATGCCATTACTTTTTTGAATTTTTTCACGAAAAAACCCTCCTTTAAAAATGTGTGTGTTATTCCGTCTAAGTGTAATATATTTTTTGACGGAATATGTTTGAATTTCTCAATTCAACATAGATACATTATAGGACACATTAGACAATTTGGCAAGTGTTTTTTTCGAAATCCTTTCTGTTTTTTGTACACATTGTCTTATTATAATGAATTTTCGGTGTTTTTATTATCTAATTTCCAAAAAAATTGTGCAAAATTCTATATGAATTTCGCACAATTCTTGTTAAAAACTGTTAATTACTGGATATTCTTAATATACTCTGCTATCCGCTCTGCCATTTTTTCCGGCACATATGTATATAAAGCAGACGGTCCTGCCATCTCTACACATTCCACTTCATCATATTCACCAAAATATTTCATGCGTGCTTCATTATATGCCTTTTCAAAATCGTATTCCGGATAGGATTCCTTCATCTGGTTCAAATCTGCCATTGCACTGGAATCCGTTGATAAATACGGTTCCTTAATCGGATTTGAAAAGAAAAGCAACATCGGCAATGTTCCAAACACTTCTTCCTGATTCGTTGCCCGCGCATTTTCTCCGATTGTTTTATCTTCCAAATACATGTCTTTCGTATAACTGGCTTTTGAAATCAGAGCATCCCGGATAAGCATCTGTTTATCCGTGTACAGGTTATACCGGTCTTCCGGATAAGCCGAGTCGATATACCGCAGCACTCCAATTCTTGCAAACAGATACATCATATATCGAAAACCGTTATCTTCCCCTTCATCAGAAGCATATTCCTCCGGACTATACATATCCAGTCCAATAATGGCTTTTACCTCATCTTTATGCTTCTGTGCCCAGTAAACAGCCTCTATTCCACTGGTGGTCTGGGCAAACAGGATAACCTTTCCTTCCACACCAGCCTTAGAAATTGCTTCCCGCGTTTCCTCTGTCAGAGTCGCAACGCTTTTATCCTCACATCCGCCTTCACTGTATCCATTGCCCGGACGATCTACATAAATCAGCCGGAACTCATCGGATAACGCATCAAATAACGGCTGCATCGCAACGGAAGAGTCTGTCATATTGGTTCCATGAAGAAATACGATGGTGTCTTCTGCGTCTTCATCCCCAGTAATGTAAACATGCATTTTGTGTCCATCTACCTCAACCATCTGCCCTGGTGCTTTTTCAATCAGCGAAGCTTCATTTTTTAATTTGCTCTGATTATTAAAATATACAACGCCAACCACTGCCACCGTAATAAACAGGGTTATTATCAACAGTATCAGAAATATCTTTGTAACCTTATGCAAAAAATCCTTCATTCATCCATCATTCCTTATCTTTTTTATCCGCCTGCACCCTCTCACCCATCATATGCTGACTTCTGATCCGGTTTATTCATCGTCAGAACTGTTAACATTCATAATCTGCCGTTTTCTGGCAAGTTCGTCATTTTCCAGATACTCATCATAAGTAGTCATCTTATCGATCAGTCCCGTGGCTGTGATTTCCATGATACGGTTTGCTGTGGTCTGGATAAACTGATGATCCTGGGAAGAAAATAATACCACTCCCGGGAATTTGATCAGTCCGTTATTCAAAGCGGTAATGGATTCCATATCCAGATGATTGGTCGGCTCATCCAGAACTAACACATTGGATCCCATAATCATCATTTTGGAAAGAAGACATCTTACTTTCTCTCCACCGGATAATACTTTAACTTTCTTTACACCATCATCCCCGGCAAACAACATTCTTCCAAGGAAGCCTCTAACATAGGTAGGATCCTTCTCCTCGGAAAACTGTGTCAGCCAGTCTACGATTGTCAGGTCGTTATCAAATTCCTTTGTGTTATCCTTCGGAAAATATCCCTGGGAAGTGGTGACTCCCCACTTATAAGTTCCCTCATCCGGTTCTTCCTCTCCTGCCAATATCTTAAAAAGCATTGTGGTTGCCAGGGTATTAGGTCCTACAAATGCAACCTTATCCTCTCTTCCAATGGTAAAGGAAATATTATCTAATATCTTCTCGCCATCCACTGTTTTGGAAATATTTTCAACAGTCAACACTTCATTTCCAATCTCACGGTTCGGACGGAAATCAATATATGGATACTTGCGGCTTGATGGACGCATTTCATCCAGTTCAATCTTTTCCAGTGCACGCTTTCTTGATGTTGCCTGTTTCGACTTAGAAGCATTTGCGGAGAATCGCTGGATAAATTCCTGCAGTTCCTTAATCTTTTCTTCTTTCTTCTTATTGGCTTCTTTCATCTGTTTGATCATCAACTGACTTGATTCATACCAGAAATCATAATTACCGGCATACAGCTGAATCTTACCATAATCTATATCCGCAATATGTGTACATACTTTATTCAGGAAATAACGGTCATGGGATACCACAATAACCGTATTGTCAAAATTAATAAGAAATTCCTCTAACCATGCAATGGCATCCAGATCCAGGTGGTTTGTCGGCTCATCCAAAAGCAGTACATCCGGATTGCCAAACAGTGCCTGTGCAAGTAAAACTTTAACCTTAAGCGTATCCTCTAATTCAGACATCATCTTATAATGATGTTCAGTCTCTACACCAAGACCATTTAACAAAGTAGCTGCATCAGATTCCGCTTCCCATCCATTCATCTCTGCAAACTCCGCTTCAAGATCTGCCACCTTCGCACCATCTTCATCTGAAAAATCCGGTTTTGCATAGATTTCCTCTTTTTCCTTCATAACCTCATAAAGGCGTTTGTTTCCCATGATAACTGTATCCAGAACGGAATAGTCATTATATTTAAAATGATCCTGCTGTAACACGGAAAGCCGCTCTCCTGCATTCATCACAACATCACCCTTTGTTGTTTCAATCTCGCCTGACAAAATCTTTAAAAAAGTAGATTTGCCTGCACCATTTGCACCGATGAGACCATAACAGTTGCCCTCTGTAAATTTGATATTAACATCCTCAAACAGGGCTTTCTTGCCAAACCGCAGTGTTACATTATTTGCACTAATCATGTTTTTACCTCTCTTTATGCCTTTTATTTATATTTCGTATGTTTATTGCAGTTCCGGATCAATCAGAATCGCAACACGGTCAATCCGGTTCTTATCCATAGATATTACTTTAAAAGTAATTCCATCTTTCTTTACAGTTTCTCCAACATTTGGAAGATGATCCAAAAGTTCAATCACATATCCACCTAAAGAATCATAATCCTCGGACTCCAGCTTAACACCGATACTATCCTCTAAATCACTGAGTTTTACCGACGCATCAATTTCATAGCGGTTCTCCGAAAGCTTGGTAATCATCTCCAGTTCGTCCATATCGAACTCATCCCGGATTTCACCGACAATCTCCTCTATCAGATCCTCTATGGTAATCAAGCCTACAGCTGTCGCATATTCATCCAGCACAATCGCAAGGGATACAAAACGATTACGCATCTCTGCCATAATGGAGGATGTCTTCTGATACTCATATACAAAAAACGGCTCCCGCATTATACTTCTGACAGAAAATTCTGTATTTTTCTTATCTGACTGGTTCTGGTAAAAAAACAGATCCTTCAAATATACAATACCAATTACTGTATCTTTATTATCATCATATACCGGCAGTCTGGAATAATGTTCTTCCTTAAAAGTCTCAAATACCTCGTCAAAATCCGCATCAACGGAAATCAATGCCATATCCGCTCTTGGAACCATCACATCTTTGGCTTTGGAGTCACCAAAATCCACCACATTATTAATCATGGACTTTTCTTCCTTTTCCAAAACACCATCTTCCACGCTGACATCCACAATGGTACGAAGTTCTCCCTCTGTCATCTGATTATTTGCCTTATCCCTATCCACATGCAAAATAAAGAAAATCCCATTACTCAATTTGTTGACAAACCATATTACCGGTGTCAATATCACGGTCAAAGGTGCAATCACATGAATGTAAATCAACGAAATCCGTTCGCTGTAAAGAGTAGCCAGTGATTTGGGCGTAATCTCACCAAACAATAAAACAATCAGTGTCAGCAAACCAGTGGAAAGTCCAACAAACTTATTTCCGAGCAAATCCGTTGTCACTGTGGTCGTCAATGCGGATGCAGAAATATTCACAATATTGTTACCAATCAATATGGCACTCAGCATCTTTGACGGATTCTCAACCAATTTCAAAACCTTCTCTGCATTCTTGTTTCCTTCTTCTGCCAGTGAACGCAAGCGATGCCGGTTCACAGTGGTAAGTGCCGTCTCTGCTGAAGAAAAAAATGCAGAAAGAAAAATCAAAACTACAATCGCAACAATTTGCAAACTCGAACTGGGGTCCAAATAATCATCCTCCTAAAAAACAAAATTTGAATTTAATTTTACTGAATGAAATATCTCTTGTCAAGTCATACTATATCTGTAACCTATTTATTCATTTTATATAAAGGAGCCAAAAATGCGAAGTTCTAAAAAAGAATACGAAGATGTAGCAAAGAAATGCAGTTCTTATTGCAAAACCACCACCAGTGAATTATCAAACTGCGTTGACTGCGACTGCACAAGCTGTTTAAATTGTGAGCATTTTGCAGCCGACGAGCACTGTGTCCTGGATCTTTATGATCAGATTGCAAAGAATTTGTAAATCATTCTTCAGCACGAAAAAAGAGGAGTGCCTGCCATATGTAACTATATGGTTCGGCAGCATCCTCTTTTACTGAAGATAATCCAATATTGTGACTTTTTCCCACAACTTATCATTTCTGTAATTCTTATCATCCCCTACATACGTATTATAAAGGGTTTTCAAAATCTCAGCTTTTTTATTCTGGATTTTGGTCTGTTCTGCATAGGTTTCTACATTATTAACATATTCTTTCGAATCTGACTCTAACAGTTTTATGACATAATAACCATATGATGATTCAATAACACCACTGACCTTTCCTTCTGAAAGAGCATCCACCGCCTGCTTATAGTCTTTCTCGAGATCTGCATACTTTAGATATTTTTCCATACCGGTCACAGACTGGTCATAATCCTTAAGCAAAGTTTCCATATCAGCATCACTGGCTTTTTCAGAAAACTCTTCTGCCTGTTCCTTTCTCATTTCAGTTTCCTCTAAAGACAGCTTCTTAACACTTCCATCCGTATTGGATTTCACCATTCCTTCTGCATCAAGCTCCACGGTCGGAAACAAGACCTGATATACTTTGATATATCGTTCCTTTTCTGCCGGCTCCTCCGTTTTCCCACCTTCGACATCCTCCGGGTTCTCCTCTGAAAGACTCTCAATATAAGAATTCCCCAGAAGCTTCATCTCATAAACCCTTTTAATGTCTGATTTGGAAACATCCTTCTGTTCCAGCCATTCTTTTCCATAAGCAGATTCCACTTCCTCTGCTTTCTTTTCTGCCTGTTCCTTATCTTCATTAGAAAGCTTCTTCCCTGAGTCCTCCGCTTCTTTATAAAGCAGTACCGTAGAAACAATCTCATCCTCCAGCTCTTTTTTAAAATATTCGCCGTAGGTATCTCCGCTTTCATAGATTTCATCCATCTGTCCGGTATTTACTATATTATGTTCCTTGGTATAAATAAACCCAAAGGCATCCACATCCTTCTTAGAAATGGTTTCTCCATTTAGAGAAAACAGCCATCCGTGTTTCTGTCCACATGCAGTCAACAGGGAAATCACAGCACAGCTCATTCCCAGCATCAGCACCATCCTTTTACCAAAAGCCGAAAAATATATTTGTATGTTGTTTAAAACAGTATGTTGTTTCATATATGTATACCCCGTAAAACAATGATGGGGCTGCTACAGAAAGACAATATCTTTATGCGGCAGCCCCACATCATATACTTCTAAACTGAATATTAGTTGTTGATCAGCTTATCCTCACCATTCCAGCTATACAGCTTACGAATCTCTTCACCAACAACCTCTGATGGATGCTCAGCAGCTAACTTTCTCATAGCCTTGAAGTGTACCTGACGTCCTGCAGGTGACATATCCAATAAGAACTGCTTAGCAAATGAACCATCCTGAATATCAGAAAGAATCTGCTTCATAGCCTTCTTTGTATCCTCTGTAATGATCTTAGGACCTGTTATGTAATCACCGTACTCAGCAGTGTTGGAAATAGAATATCTCATTCCAGCAAAACCTGACTGATAAATCAAGTCTACGATGAGCTTCATCTCATGAATACACTCAAAGTATGCATTACGTGGGTCATAACCAGCCTCAACTAATGTTTCAAAACCAGCCTGCATCAATGCACAAACACCACCACAAAGTACTGCCTGCTCACCAAATAAGTCTGTCTCTGTCTCTGTTCTGAAAGTAGTCTCAAGAACTCCAGCTCTTGCGCCACCGATTGCTAAAGCGTAAGCCAAAGCGATTTCCTGAGCCTGACCGGTTGCATCCTGCTCAACTGCTACTAAACAAGGAACACCCTTGCCAGCCTGATACTCAGAACGTACCGTATGTCCTGGTCCCTTAGGAGCGATCATGGTTACATCTACATCCTTAGGTGGTACGATACAGCCAAAATGAATGTTGAAACCATGAGCAAACATCAACATATTGCCTGCCTCTAAGTTTGGCTCAATGTCCTTCTTATACATATCAGCCTGTAATTCATCATTGATCAGAATCATGATGATATCTGCTTTCTTTGCTGCTTCTGCTGCTGTATAAACTTCAAATCCCTGAGCTTCTGCCTTTGCCCATGACTTGCTGCCCTCGTATAATCCGATGATAACGTTACAGCCTGACTCCTTTGCATTCAATGCATGCGCATGACCCTGGCTACCGTAACCAATAACTGCGATAGTCTTGCCATCTAATAATGATAAGTTACAATCTTCCTGGTAAAAAATCTTTGCCATTTTCCAGTTCCTCCTAATAAAATTATTATTTATGTATCACTGATTATTTCAAATCAGCACTACCTCTTGTTAAACCTGTAAGACCGGTTCTTACAATGGACTCAATCTCGAATCCGTCAAGCAGTCCAATAAATGCTTCAATCTTGTTCGCATTACCGGTAAGTTCAATCATTAAAGACTCAATGGAAACATCAACAATCTTTGCACGGAATACATCTGTAATAGCAATAATCTGCTGTTTCTCCTCACGGTTCGTCTTAACCTTGACCAATACCAGCTCTCTGCAAACAGACTCGCCATCCTTAAGCTCTGTAATACTTACAACATCCTCTAACTTATTCAGCTGCTTTGCAATCTGGGCGAGAGTTAAATCATCACCACTTACCGCAACCGTCATACGGGAATATTTTGGATTCTCTGTCACACCAACAGATAAGCTGTCAATGTTATAGCCTCTTCTACTAAACAATCCTGCCACACGGCTTAATACACCGGAGGTATTATCTACCAGCAGGGACAAAACCATTTTCTTCACATTTATTCCACCTTTCCGAATCAAAATGCGTATTTTTACGCAACTAAAGATATTTTATCAACTAATGTAGCGACTGTCAAATACTTTTCACAGCAAGATAGGATATCGATTTTTCTATTCCTCTGCCAGCAGCCGCTCCACCAGACGGCAAGCCTCTGCGGCATCTTTCGAGTAACCATCTGCACCAATCTCATCCGCAAAGCTCTGGGTAATTACAGCTCCACCAATAATAATTTTTGCTGAAACCTTTTTCTCTTTGGCATATTCCACCACATCCTTCATACGCATCATGGTGGTGGTCATCAGTGCTGACAATCCGATAACAGAAGCATTTTCTTTGATTGCTGTTTCTATAATCTCTTCCTTTGGAACATCCTTTCCAAGGTCAATGACACGATAGCCGTAATTCTTTAACATCAGCACCACCAGATTCTTACCGATATCGTGGATATCTCCCTCTACTGTCGCCATTATGATGGTAGCCATTTCTTTTCCCTCTTCTGCCTTAGGAAGCAGTGGTTCCACATAAGAAATCGCCAGTTCCATGGCTTCCGCAGAGGAAATCAGCTGTGGCAGAAAATACTTTTTCTGATCAAAGAGTACACCCACCTCATTGATAGCCGGAATCAGGTGTTCTTCTATGATGGACTGGGGAGCATTGCCCTCCGCTAAAAATGCTTTCACATCCTCTACCATTGTACGTTTATTTCCCTTTAAGACATTCTCAAAAAGCCTGGAATGTTTAACACTTCCTGCGTCTCCCACCTGTCCACTTCCATCACTGCCAGCACCACTGTCAGAAGACTTTACATTTTGTGCACCGGCATTTCCCGCTGCTCCCGATACAACGGATAAAGATTTTACATTTTCAATATATCGGACATCTGACCCCTCCTTATTCAGCAGCAAATCGGATGCATAAGCTGCATTCATCAGTAAATCCTGGGACGGGTTTGCAATTGCCATGGTCAGTCCCTTTGTGATTGCCATGGTAAGAAATGCAGTATTGACAAATCCCCGCTCCGGCAGTCCAAAGGAAATGTTTGACAGACCGCAGATTGTAGCAAGCTGCATTTCTTCTTTACAATATGCAATGGTTTCCAGTGTCTCAATTGCAGCATTCCGGTTGGCACCCACAGTAGCCACCAGACCATCCACAACAATGTCTTCCTTCGCAAAACCCAGCTCCATTGCCCGGTCATATATGGTATGGATAATCTGCTTTTTCTCTTCAATATTCTTCGGCAGTCCTTCATCCGAAAGAGGAAGAAGAATAAACATTGCACCATATTTTTTAGCAATCGGCAAAAGCCGTTCAAATTTCTCTTTTTCTAAGGAAATGGAGTTAATCAAAGCACGTCCCGGATAAATACGCAGGGCATGCTCAATAACATCTACATAAGAGGAATCAATGCAAAGTGGGAGATTTACTGCTCCTGTCACTTCATAGATTACTTTCTGCATCATGGCATCTTCATCAATTCCGTTCATACCTACGTTGATATCCAGTACAGAAGCACCTTTTTCTTCCTGTTCCTCTGCCATCTGCACCACCATATCCAGATTATCCGCCCTTAACTGCTCCTGCAATTTTTTCTTTCCAGTCGGATTAATCCGCTCTCCCACCACAAGGAAACTGCCGTCAATATCGATTTCCAGCATTTTCCGCTCGGAGGCAAGCAGCCGTTTTTTCTCGGCAGACACCTCCGGTACCTCCATCAGACGTACCGTCTGTGCCAATGCGGTGATATGCTCCCTTGTGGTTCCACAACAGCCACCAATAAGACCTGCTCCCGCCTCCACCAGACGTCTTCCATATCCCGCAAACTCCTCCGGTTTCATGGCATACAGTGTTTCCCCATCCTTCAGCTCCGGCATTCCTGCATTTGGCTTTGCCAGGATTGGAACATTGGCATACTGTTTCATCCGCTCCACAAGTGGTATCATTTCCTCCGGTCCGGTGGAACAGTTGATTCCAATGGCATCGGCACCAAGACTTTGCAACACCACCACTGCGGTTTCCGGATCTGTTCCAAACAAAGTTCTTCCATCCTCATTGTAGGTCATACTGACAATCACCGGCAGCTCACAGATTTCCTTTGCAGCAATCAGCGCTGCCCTTGCCTCTGCCAGACTCATCATGGTCTCCACCACCAGCAAATCCACACCTGCTTCCACAAGACAGGTAATCTGCTCTTTATATACATCTATCAGTTCTTCCAGCTGCAGCTTTCCAATGGGATATAACTGCCTTCCGGTCATGGTCAGATTACCGGCAACATAGGCACGGTATCCGGTCTTTGCCACCGCCTCTTTGGAAAGTGCCACCAGACGCTTATTAATGGATTCCAGCTCCTTCTCCAGACCATATTCCTCTAGCTTAATACGGTTACCGGAAAAGGTTGGGGCATAAATGATGTTGCTTCCTGCATTGATGTAATCTGTCTGCAAATCCACCAGCACCTGGGGATGCTCCAAAATCCACTGTTCCGGGCATACTCCCGTGGGCATTCCCGCCTTTTGCAGGTTGGTTCCCGTTGCCCCGTCCAACACAAGAATTTTCTGTTTTAATAATGTCTGAAACTGTTCTTTTGTCATATCTACTCCATTTCCCCGCATCCGCGGTATTTATTCTCAATCAACAAATCTCCTCACTATCTAAAAGAATGGTGAAGGGCCCGTCATTTAAAAGCTCCACCTTCATATCCGCACCAAAGCTTCCGGTCTGCACCGTCTCCACCTGCTTCTCACATTCCGAAATAATATATTCATACATGGCATTTGCCATATCCGGCTTTCCTGCCCGGATAAAGGAGGGGCGGTTGCCTTTCTTACAGTCCGCATAAAGTGTAAACTGGGACACCAGCAAAAGCTCTCCACCCACGTCGGAAAGGCTTAAATTCGTCTTTCCCTGTTCATCGGAAAAGATGCGTAAAGAAAGCATCTTCCGTATCATCTTATCTGCAATCTCCTTCGTATCGGAATCTGCCACACCAATCAGGACAAGAAAGCCCTGTCCGATTTTCCCCGCTACATTTTCTTCTATGGTTACGCTGGCATGTGCCACACGCTGTATCACAAATTTCATAATCCATGTCCTTTCTTTCAGCTTCATTTGTATGTGCTATGCAAATACCTGTCTAAACTCTTCTGTTTTTCCCATTATAATGACATTTTTTTAAAGATGCAACCATACATTTTAACCATTTACTCCTGCCGACCGTGCAAATGAAAAAACTCCCTGTATATGCAGCTTTATTCAGTCAAGCCACATATACAAGGAGCCTACCTTCCCTTTCTATTTTAATAACCTCTTTTTACACCTTTTCATTCTGATCATTGATATAATCTTCCATTTTCTTTGCCTGTAAAGCACCATAAATAATCTTTCCAATCCGGACTACAAAAAACAGCCAGCCTATGAGAAAAGCCAGTGTCAGCTTTATCATAAAATAAATCACCCAGCCGATAATGGGCATAATAAGAAAAATACCCGGCTGAATCTTATTAAGTGCTTCCCAGCCAAAGGGAACTCCTCCAAAGAGAATAATCACAAGCAATGCCGATAACAGATTACCACCGCCTACTCCCCCGACCATAGAAAAATAGAACCAGCCGCCTACTATCATCATACCGACACATAGTATGCTGTCTTTTACCAGCTGCATTTTATTATCTGCATTTCTTGCACCTGCACATTCGTTACATAATACAGGACTATATATGTCGGCACACTCCCTGCATAAAGCCTTGCCACATTCTGTACATTGTGCTACAGCCTCTCTGTCTCCATGGTAATAACATTTCATATTTATCTTATCCTCCTTTTCATGCAACCATTCGGTAGCTTTATGCCATACATTATGACACCGTTTGGTATCATTGTCAAGAAAGAATCATATACTGATAAAAGGAGGCATTTATGAAATACCAGCGTTTACAGGATTTACGGGAAGATCATGATTTACGCCAGCAGGATGTGGCAGATATATTAAACTGCCAGCGGAATGTTTACCGGCGTTATGAAAGCGGCGAACGGGAAGTTCCTGTATGGGTCGTTTTAACACTTGCAGAATATTATAATGTCAGTGTCGATTATCTTCTTGGAATTACCAACATAAAATCACCTTATCCCAAAAATTGACACAACACACATTCTTATAAACAACAGATATCTTCCCCATCCAGAGCGTAACTTTTTCCCGGATCTGCCTTATATATACTTTGTTCTAGAAAAGGCCCCGCAATCATAATATCCGGAGACTCTCTGTCAAAATCCCTGTAGATACGGTGAAGATAGGTCAAAAAAGTATTATAGAATTCCCATTTTACCTCATCCTGAAAAGATACAGCAGCATTAAATATTCTTTGCTCTTTAAATTTTCGTTTTAGCTTTTCAAGTTCTCCTTTCTCCAGTGGTTTCAATGCACAATCCATCCATTCTTTTGATACCACAAGATACGGTCCCTTCTGCCAACAGTCACAATTATAGATATTGAAATACGGTTTTAAATACCTCCTGTAAATATCTGCCCGAATATAAAAGCAATGCCAGTACGAATTAAATCTTGTCCTGTCCAGCAAAACCGGTTCAATCTGATACCAAAGTACACCCTCTCTCCATACCCGTTGTCTGGAAATCCAATTTTGCACCACATTATAAGCAATGTTATCCAGGCTCATTTTTGTTTCAAGCAATTTCTCTTCTTCTGTCATACTGTCTCCTTCCTGCATCTGCCAAGCTGCAAATCACACTCTGCGGGAAGCAGAACCATTTTCTGTTTTTGATACAAAATGGTTACTGCCTGCTCAGCATTTGCTTAACCATTATTTGTATCATTCTTTTTCTATGGAAAAAAATAAGAAATAAGATGTAAAGAATTTTACAAAGAAATAGTATCACTTTTTCATGGATAATGCAATGAAAACATGATAAAATATCCAAAAAGCAGCCACACAAAAGGTTATGAAAACAAGGAGTCCGTATCATGAATGAGGAACAGATTTTGAAAGGACGGCTGATGGATCTGGCAAAGCGTGCCTATCAGCAAAACGTCTACACATACAGTAACTTTTTATCCCCGGCAGAGTTATCACTTTTGGAAGATATCCGGGTCGACATTTCCTATATCCACTGTGAATGTTTTGGAGGAAATGAACTGACGGAACGCCAGATTGCAGGCTTCGGCTCCGAGGAAGAATTCGGCTATCCGGGACATTTTCCCATTGCGGTGGTCATGGTGACACCACTGGTTGAAAAATTCAGCGACACATTAACCCACAGGGATTTTTTAGGCGCACTGATGAATCTTGGGATTGAACGGGATACTTTAGGCGATATTTTAGTAAAAGAAAAAACCGCCTATATCTTCTGTTTAGAAACAATCGCAGATTATATCTGCAAAGAACTGACAAAAGTAAAGCACACCAACGTCAAATGTGAAATTACCTCCATGGATATTCCTGCCCTTTCCCCAACCCTGGTGGAGGAAGAATTTCCGGTGGCATCCCTGCGGTTAGACGGTATCATCGCAAGCCTGTTGAAATGTTCCAGAAGCGAAGCTCTCTCTTTCTTTGAAGATAAAAAAGTAACCTTGAACGGACGCATTACCGGAAGAAACAGCACCCTTTTAAAGGACGGGGATATATTCTCCGTAAGGGGACACGGCAAATTTATCTTCGACCATGCCGGCGGCAGTACCCGCAAGGGTAAAATCTATGTCCATATCAAGCGGTATGTATAACATAAAACATCCAAATTTACCAGTAAATGTTTCGAATGCTGACATAAATCTGGATGTATTCGATACATATCACAGGGAAAACATATCAAAGACATCACCTGCTGCAAAATGCTCCTGCTTATAACGGAGCAGATACGCTTTTGCCTCCGCATGCTGTGCATCTAAATCCTGCACCATGTCGTCAATATTATCCCCGGTAATTCCACCTATCCCTGCAAGAAGCTGATAATACGGCAAATCATCTCCATGTTCTTTTACGATATATTCCCACGCCGCCTCCGATTCGCAGCCCTTCGTATGGGACAGCAGATAGTCTATACAGGTCTGACGCATGTCCTCTGATAACTGCTCATCCTTTTGCAGCCGGCAAAGGCAAAGCCCTGCTTTCCGCCGCCGCTTATCCGCAGCAAATTCCGTCTCACTGCTGCCGATATCCTCCTCTCCGCAAAGCACCATATTGGTGTATCCCTCTTCATCCTTTTCATTCAAAAAGGTCTTAAGCCGCAAATCCCATTTCTGATACCAGTGTTCCCTTCCAAGCTCCGGGTCCGTCAACAGATACTCCGACGGAAGCAGATGGACAGTAGCTGCCAGAAGCACTGCTGATGAGGAATCCTCTTCCACTCCCACAGCGATATACCGGATATTAACACAGTCAGCAAACACACCATTTCCAAAGATAATCCCGGATTCCAACGCATCCTGTTTTCTTGAAATCCGGATTCCTTCCAGCTGCTCACACTGGGAAAATGCCCAATCTTCAATTCTTTGCACGGTTTCCGGCAGCACCATACTGCGAAGCTTCTGATTGCCGGAAAATACTTTTTTCCCAATGCCACGGATTTCCCATTCCTTTCCCTCGTAGGAAACCCGATCCGGAAGTTCCAGTCTGGCTCCGTTTCCCCGGAATCCGGTAATCTCAACGCCGCCCAGCTCGTCATTTATACAGCAGCTATATACATTGTCATCTATCTCACACTCAAACATTCTCATGTAAATCTCCATTCCGCCACCTTAGAACACCAGCTTTGCAATCTCGTCCCGCAAGTCCTCCTGCCGTTTGGACACCATCAGCACCTCATTATATTTATGATAGTCTTCGCAGCCAAACATACTGATATACTTCGAACTGTCCGGATTCACAGTAAACTCTGTCACCAGCACAAGCATTTCATTTCCTTCTTCAAATGCTTCCTTCACAAATTCAAACAGATAATGAACCCGTCCCGAAGTCCTGGCAACTGTCTCCTTCATATCTGCTACAAGACGGTCAAAACGTTCCTTCACATAGGCAAATGCTGTTTCCCCGTCTGCCACATCCTGTTCTAAAATTTCTTTTTTAACCGAGGTTAAAAATGCATAAATCCGTTTGTGTTTTCTCTTCTCTGCACCAGACAGGGAATTGGCCTTTTCCAGATTCTTCATGACCTGATTCCTCGCCTGTGCCTGGGTATCCAACATGGCGCAAACGGACTCCGCCGACTTCACCGCCTTTAAAGGAACCATTAACTCACTTAAGAAAACAGAAGTCTCCACAATGTCCTTCATCTCATTTGACACTGTATCCAGTAACATTCCAAGCAGGGACAGACGCTCATCAAAGGAAGCCTTTTTCGCCTTCTCAACCATGGTATCAGTGACACGACCGGAAAGCAGTTCCTCCACCTGATAATCCCTCTTATATTTATTATAAAGGTCATAATAAGCGGCAAATTCCTTTACGATTTTCTCATTGCTCAAATACTGGGAAAACAGGTCTTCGTCCACCGTAAGCCCATCCTCCTCATACATCAGCATCACCTGGGATAAATCCTCCCAGCCACGGGCTGTCACATAAGAACGTCCCTTAACCGTGGTTTCCATATGGTAAAAATACTCCTTTTTCAGTTCTAAAAAATTCAGTACAGCACCGTGCACGCCCCGCTGTCTGGCATATATTTTCCATGTGTTGTAATCTGCCTCCACCTCTAAAACTTTCAAACGATCCATGGTAACCACATCAAATTCCCGCACCGATTTATTATACTCCGGCGGATTTCCTGCTGTCACGATTACCCAGCCCTCCGGCACTTTATGCTTGCCAAATACCTTGTACTGCAAAAACTGCAGCATGGACGGTGCAAGGGTTTCCGACACACAGTTAATCTCGTCCAAAAACAGAATTCCCTCTTTCACGCCGCTTTCTTCCATCGTGTCATAAATGGAGGCAATAATCTCACTCATGGTGTATTCCGATACGTCATAGGATCTGCCGCCGTACTCTTTTTGTTTGATAAATGGCAGTCCTAAGGCAGACTGTCTGGTATGATGTGTCATGGAATAGGACACCAGTGCAATTCCCATTTCCTGTGCAATCTGTTCCATGATAGCCGTCTTTCCGATTCCCGGAGCCCCCAGCAAAAAGATTGGCCGCTGTCTCACCACCGGAATGCGGTAATCTCCAAATTCGTCTTTTTTCAGATAAATCTGTATGGAATCTTTAATATAATTTTTCGCCTGGTTAATATTCATGTCTGCGTCCTCCTGTAATCTGCTCATTTATTCGGTTCAACCCATCTCTTCAAATCCATGTCTTCTACATTCCTCGTAATTTAATTCACTCCAGCATCTCCTCATCAATCACAACCTCCAGTGCCCAGTTTGGCACTTTCCCCCGGTTGGGGTCTTCATTTAAAAATGCAAAAATCACATCATAATCCGGCATCCGTTCCGGATAAATGCCATAGCCATCGGTAAAATAAATCAATCCTTTCAGGTTCTCAAATTCTTTTTTCTGCCTTAGTTCCTCCACATAGGCAAACACCGGGCGGAAATCCGTGGCACCAAAGCCATTCATCTTCCCATGTTCCAAATACTCCTCAAAATCTTCCTCCCGTTTTATCACCGTATCCGATTGAATCTGGCTGTCACACTGGATGATATGCACGTTAATCTCATGAAAAAAATTCTCAGAAGACTTTAAGATATCATAGGTCTGCCGTAAAAATCCTTTTACAATACTGCCCCGGCAGGATGCCGATGTATCAATGGCAATCACAAATTCCTTTACCTTGTGAACCTCTTTGTATTCCAGCGGTTCCACCAGCGGAAGATTCCCATAGGCAGCCAAACCATAAGTATAATAAATGTAGTCAAACTCATCATCATTGACATGCATCTCTTCCCCGCTTACAGAAAACCGCTCTAAAATCTCCCGGTAATTGTACCGCTGTCTGGTTGCCTCTTCCAGATTATTCTCAAGACTTTCGGAACCACTTTTATCCTTAGAAAAGGCCTTAAGCTCTGTCTTAACCCTCTCAGATATCTTCTTCCACTCTTCCTCGGAAATAATAAGTTCTTCCCTTGCACTGCCACGCCAGCTTTCATGGTTATCCACGGTAAATAATTTCTTATACCGGCTTTGGGCATCTTTGGACAGTCCATTTACAAGAAATTCCCGGTAAATCTTTTCCGCAGTAAGCTGCGGCACCCATTTCCGGATTCTTGTAATCTGGTTTTTCTCCTCGCTGTCCCTGGAAAGTGCCGCCATGGGAAGCTCCATTTCCAAAATAATATTCTCCACTGCAATATCCACCGCCATATCCCAGTATTCCGGATTTTTCTTTTCATATTGAAAAGAATGGGAGAAAATACAATGCATCAGTATGTGAAGATATGCACGCACAGCAATATTCGGTTCCTCCATATAGGTTAAAAGCAGTGCCGCCGGATCATAATAAATGTGTTCCCCGTCCGTGGCAAATCCGCCAATCCCCGGTTTTGCCTCTGGCTTCATCTTCGTCAGCGCATTGTCAAAAAAACGAAACCTCACCGTTATGGTATCCCTGGCAAGCTGCATAAGTTTTCCTGCATACTGTTCCATTTGCTTATTTTTTGTCATCTCATTATCCATATTATCTCTCATCTATCCTGACATTATCATTTATTATACCCAATTCCCACATCTTCAAAAATCTTACCATATTGGCTTTTCCATAGCAAGTATGTTATTCTGCACAATTCTTTCAAGAAGCTTTTATGCTTTTATATGGTATATTTTTTTACATTGTGCTATAATATGTGCCGAAGGCGAATTTAGTGCAAGTAATGCAGGACTAACTGTTTATCAGGAGAATACTATGAAAATAATCATCGTCGGGTGTGGCAAAGTAGGCTATGCCCTTGCAGAGCAATTAAATGAAGAAGGTCACGATATCACTGCAATCGATACCAACAGCAAGAAACTAGAAAAGGCATTATCTACTTTGGATATACAGGGCATTGAAGGAAATGGCACTTCCTTCCGGACGCAATTAGAAGCTGACATTAAGAGCAGCGATTTATTGATTGCAGTAACCGGACAGGATGAGGTAAACCTCCTATGCTGCCTGATTGCAAAAAAGGCCGGCAACTGTAATACCATTGCCAGAGTCCGCAACCCGGAGTATTTTGAAGAAATCCAGTTTCTCCGGGAAGAACTGGGATTATCCATGGCCATCAATCCGGAACTTGCCTGTGCGCAGAATATCGCAAGACTGATTGAAGTGCCAAGTGCACTTGATATTACATCATTTGCAAAGGGCAGAGCAAATTTGATCAAGCTTTCTATTCCGGAAACTTCTGTTGTCCATGATATGACTGTATATGAATTTGCAACCAAGGTACATACCAACACTTTGATCTGTGCCATTGAAAGAGGGCACGAAGTGATTATTCCAGATGGTAACACTGTTCTGCACCGTGGAGATAATATGTATGTAATTATTCCACCGGCAGAAATCCATTCCCTGTTATCCAAAATCGGAATCAAAGCCAAACCAATCAAATCCGTTATGATCATAGGAGGAAGCAAGATTGCCTATTATCTGGCAAAACATTTAGAAGCTTCCCATCTCCGGGTTAAGATTGTGGAACAAAATTTCGAACAATGTGAACACCTAAGCGAACTTTTGCCGGATACACTGATCATTAACGGCGACGCAACCGACCGCCAGCTTTTATTAGAAGAAGGAATTGATGAAACGGATGCCTTTGTCTCCCTGACAAATATGGACGAGGAAAACCTTGTTCTTTCTCTATTTGCCAACAAGGTAAGCAAAGCCAAAGTCATCACAAAAGTAGATAAGGTATCCTTTGAAGAGGTGGTGGGTGATCTTCCAATCGGCACCATCGCCTGTCCGAAAAACATCACCGCCAAGTCCATTCTCCAATATGTGCGTGCACTGCAGAATTCTTTTGGCAGCAACATCGAAACCCTTTACCGCATGTTGGATGATAAAGTCGAAGCGTTAGAGTTTCGTATCAAACAGGAATCAAAGGTGACAAATAAGCCACTTATGGAACTGAGTCTGAAAAAGAATCTTCTGATTTGTGCCATTATCCGCGATGGCAAAATCATTACCCCAAGTGGTAAGGATATGATTATGAATGGTGACACGGTCATTGTTGTAACTACGAACAAAGGATTAACGGATATAAAGGATATTCTGAATTAGATATTACTACTAACAAACAAAGTGGGAAAAGAAAATGAATATTACAATGATTTTTTATTTATTGGGCTGGATCCTTAACACGATGGCCGCCCTGATGCTGTTACCTTTCGCCGTATCCATTTATTACGGAGAAAGCTGTGGAAAATATTTTTTGATCTGTGCTTTGGCAATGTTCATGGTAGGAATCTGCCTCACCAAAAAACGTCCAAAGAACACCAAATTCTATGCCAAAGAGGGTTTTGTCATTACCGCATTGAGCTGGTTGCTGCTTTCTGTAACCGGCTGTCTGCCATTTTTTCTAAGCGGCGAAATCCCTTCCTTTACTAATGCATTATTTGAATGTATATCCGGTTTTACCACAACAGGTGCCTCTATCTTGCATAATGTGGAAAAAATGTCCCGGTGCATGATGTTCTGGCGCTGCTTTACACAGTGGATTGGAGGCATGGGGGTTTTAGTCTTTATGCTGGCATTAATTCCTTTAACCGGCGGACAGGATTTATATCTGATGAAGGCAGAAAGTCCGGGACCAAATGTGGGCAAACTGGCTCCAAAAGTACAGAAAACAGCCTACTATCTGTATTCCATTTACTTTGTACTTACTGTTTTGGAAATCCTTGCACTGGTGATTGCAAAGATGCCATTATATGATGCGGTATGTACTTCCTTTACCACCACAAGCACCGGTGGATTTGGAACCCAGAATACTTCATTAAGCGGTTATTCTCCTGCAATCCAGTATATCGTCACCATATTTTTGTATTTATCCGGATTAAATTATAACTTCTTTTTCTTTTTAGTAATTAAACGATTCCGGGATGCTTTTTCCATGCAGGAAATCCGACTGTACACCCTTATCTTTCTAGGGGCAATTGCAATTATTACTGCTGATGTTATGAAGACAGGGTATGCCCTGGAAGAAAGTTTCCGCCATGCAGCATTTCAGGTTGGTTCCATTATGACCACCGCCGGATTTTCTTCCGCTAACTTTGATCTCTGGCCATCTCTATCCAAGAGTATCCTGGTACTGCTTATGTTCATTGGTGGATGTGCCGGAAGTACTTGTGGCGGATTAAAGGTATCAAGAGTACTGATTTACTTAAAAACCGTAAAAAAAGAGCTGGCTCAGCTATGCCACCCAAGAAATGTGAAAATTATTAAAATCGACGGGAAACCTCTTGCACATAACGTACTGCGTTCCGCCAATATATTTTTTATTGTATATATGCTGATTTTTGTTACTTCTACTCTGCTGGTCAGCGTAGATGGATATGATCTGGTAACAAATTTTACTGCTGTCGCCTCTGCACTGGGCAATATCGGGCCAGGACTTTCTCTTGTGGGACCGGTACAGAATTTCGATCTGTACTCCGGTTTTTCCAAATATGTCCTGATGTTTGATATGCTGGCCGGCCGTCTGGAATTATTCCCATTGCTGGTACTGTTCTCCCCTGCTACCTGGAAGAAACAGTAAACCTCTAAATCCCTGTTT
>JBJEJE010000141.1:0-7464 GCA_051877755.1 Lachnospiraceae bacterium
AAAGCTGTGCGTAGGAAATTATGATTGTTCGATAAAATGTAAAAGGGGCTGTCGCTTTAACGAATAAAAATTCGTGAAGCGGCAGCTTCATTTTTGCTGTTTTTATGCTTTATTTCAAGAAAATTTTCCGATTTATTCTCCCATTTTCAAAAAAAGGCGTACTTTAATAAGCCTTGTTTCATAATTCAAAAATTTATTTTAAAAAGTTAAAAATCAGACACTTTTCAGAGGAAACAAATGAGTTCCTGTCCTGCCTTTTTGAATCTTGTTGTGTAGTTTATTTATATTCCTTGCCATTGCCAGCAGTGTACTTTCTGCAAGAACATTTGTTGTTCCTTTGCTTAAGTATCTTCTAAACTGCATATCCTGTTTCAAATCCCCAAAGGAACCTTCTGCCTGAATGCTTCGGTTTGTTCGAAAAAGAATTCCTTCTTCTGAAAGAATTCGTTCCAAATCTTCCTGTCTGTATTTCAGAAATGTTTTGGCAACCTGAAGCGTTTTTGTTCTTTCATCCAAAGGTGTTTTACAGTTATTACCTTTGATGCACTCCTTTTTGTAAGAACAGCCGGCACAGTCCTCACATTTATAAATCGTCTTTTCACTCACATACCCGGTTTTGCTTTTGGAGTGTTTGGTATGATCTGCAGTCAGCTTTTTATCATTTTTGCAGGTATAAATATCCGTTTCTGCATCATACTCCATGTTTTCGATTTTTCCTATATCGTTCCTGTATTTACGGGTCTTTGAGATTTCATAGTTAGCCGGTTTTATATAAGAAATCTGTCCATTGCTTTCAAGAAAAAGATAGTTTTCCTCACTTTCATACCCTGCATCAGCAGTTACATTTTTGTACTTGAATTTCAGATGTGTTTCTGCATCTTTTAAAAATGGTATCAGGGTTGTTGTATCGGTAGGCTGCGGTCCGATGGTAAGCCATGTGATATACTCAGAGTCTACACCATGTTGAAGATTGTATGCTGGCTTTAACTGTCCATTTCCCATAGCGTCTTCCTTCATTCTCATAAATGTGGCATCATGATCTGTTTTGGAATAGCTGTTTCGTTCTCCGCAGATATGGATTTTCTGATTGTACTCTTTGAGTTTTGAAAGATAATCTTCAAGCGTTTCAATGCTTTTTTGAAGCACCGTTTTTCTTTTGCCAGTACCATGGACAAAAACCACATTTTCACTTTCCTTCAGAGCGTAAAGTTTTTTACGGAGTTTCTTTACATGTTTTATTTTTATGGTACTGCCATAAACAATTTTTATATCATAAAGCTGTTCACATTCAGCTACAAAATCAGCAAGTTTTATGAGAAGTTTTTCCTGATTCTTAGTTACGGCTTTCTTCCAGACAAAAGTATACTTGTTTGCACTGGCTTCGATTTTTGTACCATCAATGAAAATGGTTTCACCTGAGATTTCACCAAGGTCAAAAAGTGCATTGGACATTTCTGCAAGAATACGTTTGGAGCAGGGTGCAAAATGAATGCTTCGGAATCGTGCAAATGTAGCATGGTCTGGAACAGGAGCACCTTCTAAAAGGAACATAAAGTTAATATCTCTCTTACAGTTAAGTTCCATGGAACGTGAGGAATAATCTCCATTCATATAAGAGTAGAGAACAATCTTGAGAAGAGTTCTTGGCGATACCGAATTTATTCTTTCATAAGTAGAATACAGGTCAGTCAAATCCATAGCCTCCACAAACTGACTTAGTAAACGCACAGAATCATCTTCTGGAATAATTGTTTCAATATTTAGCGGAAGTTTTAATTGATATCCGCTCTGATTTAGACTATAATTTTTCTGTAAGTTAATGTGTTTGGTCATACATTAATTTTACACCAACTGTCAGATACTTTCGAGGTCTGGCAGTTATTTTTTTGCACAGAAAAGGAGCTGCACACTAATTATTTAGTGCGACAGCCCCATAAACAATTCTCGATGAATGGAAACATATTGAGTAGGTGAAAATGTAAATGAATTATCAGAGAGCAACCTCGCAATTCTTACAGACACTTTATCTGCTTCTTCCGTTCTTGCTTCACTATCTATTCTGCCATCTTTACTCTCATAATAACTATTAATAAGCTCTCCCGCCTCATCAACAGAAATTTCGCCTTCGATACTCCTTTTTGCTGTTTCATACAAATATTTGGATGGTTTCAATCCATCGACATCCTGTAATCCAATCGCAGTTGACCATGCCTGTCCTAGCTCTTTTCTAGTAGGAGGAAGATTTTTGATATATTCGTCAAATGGATCTTTTTTTATATCTCTTTTTATCACAAATTATCACCTCCAAAGTAACAGTATATACTGCCTTTTTCGTTTTCTCAACCGTATTTTTACGGCTGGAACTTTTATTTCATTTCATCCACATTAAATAAGATACATCCGCAGTGTCCCACGAAGGTTTGAAAACAGATTACCTTAAGGTTGGTATCTATCTCCGGGCTGTAATCTAAAATCTCTAATGTTTCCCCATAAAGGGCTGCCCGCTCATAGCTTTCAAGCCACTTGGAATCCATGTTGTAGAAAAGGTCACCGAAGGCACTTCCTATCAGGACATGTAACGGTAATTTCTCAAGCTTTGCAAGTGCCGGATTACCATACCTAAAAATCCAGTCCACCGCACGAAAGGAATCATCAAACACCATTTCTATGTCTGCAAAAGCAAATGGCATATGCTCAAATCCTCTGTAATACTCCCGGTATTCTTCCTCCGTCCTGGGAATATCCTCCCCGGCATGACGCTCCGCCATTTTCTTTTTTTCATCCACAATCCGTTTCATAAATTTGCGTTTATTTCGTTCAATATACGACAGTCCTTCGCCGTTACAAAGCCATATCTTATCGCTGATTTCCCGGATGTTTCTGACAGCCACAAGGGTAGAGGTGTTGATTTTAAGAAAGCCATCCCCTAACCGTTCTCCCATTTTCCGAAGGCTTATTCTCTCCCGGTAGACATTTCCATCAATGGTATGAATATAGACAATATCCTGCTTCACGGTAACGTATAAAATTGTACTGATGGCAATCCTGTATTCTTTCTTTTTAAACTGGAAACAAATGCATGGTTCCGGTTCTTCTTCCAGCTCCGGTTTCTTTGTTGCAAGGAGCTTTCGGATGCGGTCAAGTTCTGCTTTTCTGCTTGCTCTGATTCTTTTCGGTATCGTAGAACCGGCAGGGTTCATGATATTATGTGCTGCCAGATTCAGCATAGGCATCTCACCCTGATTGGCAATCTGGTATATGCCCCTCTTGGTCATGACGATTTGCAGCTTCTTATTCTGCCGAAGCTTTTCCACGATTTCTCGTTTCCTTCGGATCGTGTAATCCAGTTCCTCTCCATTTACCAGATGAATCGTATCTGCGATATAGTCTATCGCCCGCTCGGAGACAATTAAGCCCCGCTTTACCTCTACGAAGCCTTCCCCAAGCAGTTCTTCCACTACCGCAAAGGACGTTGATGTCTTAAACACGTAATCCTTATGTACGTGCACTTCTACATATTTTTTCTTTGCGATTGCATATAATATCGTGCTTTTATCAACTTTCGTTTTCCGTTTGCCCTGTGAAATGGGCATGTATGCTTCATTTGACAAATGTGACACCTCTTTCGTTGGAAAATCGGTACTATCATAGCATATACGAAGGGGGCTTGTAAAATTCATTACCCTATTAGTTGCAGTACCTTATCACGAATCTCTTCCAAATTATCCTTATCCACTATCGCCCAGAATATTCTCTTCAAATTCTTCCCTTTCAGAATATTAGCAGGAATTGCTGAATAGCTTGCAAATTCTTGAATCAACATTTGTCGGATTTCTTTTGTCTTACTTCCCTTTGCTTTTCCTTCATACTGGTTTAATTCAAGCAATTCCTCAATAGCCAATGCTTTTTTCACCAGATCCCAATTTTTCCCTTCTAATATCGCTTCATACATTAGGCGAACTAACGCAGCCCCACATGCTACAAACTGGGGATTGAATTCGACTTTGCTATTTAAATATAACGCCTTAAAATCATTAATATATTTTTTAAGTTCTATATCCTCTCCACTATCAACCATAGAATATCTATATAGCTGTTTTCTTACATCTGCAATAATTTCCTGAAGGTCATAGGGCGAATCATTTCTGTCATACCATTCCTTCTCCGCTCTATTCAGATACTTCTTACGAACTTCACTAATATCTAATTCATCAAGCTGATATTTTGTAAGCATTACAACATCATAAAATTGCTTAACCTGTTCATCCATCCTCTCATTTTGTACACCAATAGTATTACATCCTATTGTTGTAAATTTATCTGCAAACAAGTGACTAACCGGAAGTAATTGATATTCAAAAGAGCTTTGAACCGCAAAAATATTCTCTCCGGTTTTTCTTGTATATTCCCAATCCTCCGTGTCCATTATGAATTCTATTTTAAGTTCCTGCTTATCAACAGTTCCTTCTGCAGCATTACGTTCTTTATACGACAAAACAGATGGTACATCTACAAAATATGTATGCATTGGCAAATTCGTCTTTGGATTCTTTGGAATATGTTCAACGAATCGGAAGAACTCGCTATTCTCTTTTAGCTCTTCCGTAATATCATCAAGCGTATTCTTCACTGCTTCATCTGTGCCACAGAAAATCATATCTATATCAACGCTTGTTCTTTGTGCCTCTATGGGCAGATAAAACTGTGTGGCAGCTCCACCCTTTAAAACAATATGTTCTCCCAATCGTTTTTGGATTTGAAGGAACAATTCAAGGTCCCATAAAAACAGTTCCATTCTTGCCATATTTTTAAACCCATAGAGTTCCATTCTTTGTTGCAAGCATTCTCTTTCAAACGCTGTTTTATCATGAAATAACTTAGTATAATCCATCCTATTGTTCCTTTCGTAGTATCGCTGCAAATTGCATTGCCGCATCTGTAATGTATGGAGTTTCCACAATGAGTCGTATATCACTTTGGAGATTTCTTTTCGTCGAGACCGTAATCATTTTCTTTTTATCAATATTTCCCAATCTGACTAAGTTCTGATATACTCGAACCAATTCTTGTAAAGACAGCGGATATCCATTTCTAGTTATTGAAAAATACAAATCAACAAATGCTTTTTCGATGGTTGCAATACCATCTGTTTCATAATCAAAGTTTTCTGTGTCATATACAACTATCTGTTTTTTATCACTACCGGACAATACTACATCTTCATATTGCTGACGAATCTCTGACGGTTTAACAACATTAAATCCACCATCTAACAAATAATTCACCATCTCTTCATGTGCAGCCTTTTCTATGAACAGTATCATCGGATATTGCTCAGGCACATGCTGCATAAACCGCTGAAGTACATCTAACCCCGATACAAAATATTCAAATCCTGATTCATCAAGTATATCTTGCACTTTTTTTATATCATCTGTAAGAGAGATTTTTGTTTTACCCTTCCATTCATTAAATGCATACACTCCTGTTCGTACACGTTTTAAATATCCTGCTTCCACCAGCTTTGATAAATTCCAATAAATTGATGATGATTTCATATCTGGGAATATTGCCTGTACATCTTCCATGTAGAAAGTGGCCTGTTCTTTTAAGTTTTCTTTAATAGCAATATATTTCTTTTCTAATGCTGATAATTTTTCCATTCTCCATTACCACCTTTCAAGAATATACTATCACGTTTCTCCTCCAAATTCAATAATATATATGCAAATATAATCTTTGCATATATATTTTTAAAATCATGAATAAAACAATGCATCAGCACCATTTTTCCCTTTCTCAAAAATATATACGCAAATATAATCTTTGCGTATATATTTTTATTTCATCAACATTAAATAACCCATAGAGGGCAGCACGCTCATAGCTTTCAAGCCACTTGGAATCCATGTTGTAGAAAAGGTCACTGAAGGCACTGCCTATCAGGACATCCTAAAGATAATACAATCCATAACATTCAATCCCTAAAGTATTCTTTAAATTTTTCTACTCCTCGTACCATTCTGCTCCTTCCATTAATTCATCTATCGCTATTTCTGTTCTGTCATCTTTTCTTGTGATACTCATAATCAATGATATCGGATCTACATATTGATTTTTTGTCAGTCTTCCTATATCGTACTGCATGATCTGTATTTCTGGCAATCCTTCCGCCAAAGCTTGAGCTTTTGTAACAATATGCTTTACGAAACTCGTTCTTTTTTCATATGTTGCAAAAACCTCATTTTCCGGTTCTGCCAGCATTGTCTGCTCGGAAAGTGCCGTTTCACCTGCCTTATAAACATTTATCCCATCAGGAATATCATCAACATAAAAACTCGTTTTTACCGGATTGACTAAATTATTCTTTCCAATCTGATAATAGTCTTTCTTTTCTATAGGTGTATATATCTTTTTTCGTCCTGTCTTTCCGGCAATTCCCTGCTTTATAATATTAAGATGCTTAAGTTCTTCCATTGCTCTTAGTATCGTCATAGATGATACATTAAGACTCTTGGCAAGTTCATCCGTGCCAAACTCAGTCTTTTCAGAATAAAGAATATAAAGAAAAACCAACTGAGTTGCTGCAGTAAATTTTTCTCTTTCTATAATAACGGCATCGTTCATTCTGTTCTGCTTAATATGGAGAACCATAAACGGAAGATACATCTGTTTGTCTAAAGTAACAAACGCAATTCTTTCCTGAAGCATCTTCTTTACTTTATACACAGTTGGGGATTGAAGCAAAATAGCGACCTCATAACCGGTTTTTTCTGTAATCCGGTTAATGTGAATTTTAGTTTTGGAAATTGTAAATTCTTCCAATGGTTTTATTAGTAAAAAAGTCTCCTTCAATACAGACACTATATAATACTCATAACTACCTGCAAGCTGAAGATTAAGATGTTCCTTTGCATTCCACTTTTTGACTTCTGCTTTTTCATCTATACTTGATTGTAAATATTTTATAATTTCATTCACCAAATTCACCTTCTTTCATTTATAATATAACATATAAATGTTTTATTGTAAATAATAATGTTTTGTTATAGTGATGGCACAATAATAATGTAATCTGGTGTCGATGTATTGTGAATAAACTTCACAAAATCCTCCGGTTTCTGGCTTCTGCCACTGCGGCGGTTCTGTTATTTATGCCCAGCTTTTTGTAAGTTTCCTGATTGTAGTATTTTACGCCCGCTTTGGTTAATCCAAGCTGCTTTGCGATCTGTTCCACAGACAGTCCTTCTGCCTGCAGTCTGAGGATTCTCAGTGCTTTATCCGTTAAGCCCACCGTACCTTCTGCTTTTTCCTGTAAATATGCCGGATAAAAGTCTGCCATCCCGACTCAAGCTCATTTGCTTATATTAATTCTTCATATAAACAGTTCGCCAATATTGTAGCATTTGACCGTACATATTTCAATCATTTTCTAGGACTCGCGTTGTGTGTTTCATGTACGTT
>JBJEJE010000142.1:0-35032 GCA_051877755.1 Lachnospiraceae bacterium
AGTTAATTAAATTTCGTAGTGACAAAACATCGAAAACATCATATAATAAACATTGTGTGATTTTACATGTTTTTTACATGTAATTAACATTTATTTTGATTTATAGTAGTATTTTTGCTATTTGTAAAATCTGTGTTAAGTATACGGAGGAAAAGTCTATGGATATATTGTCTGTCTTGCAGCTTTTAGGAGGTATTGGATTATTTTTATATGGTATGAGCCTGATGGGTTCTTCCTTAGAAAAACTTGCCGGTTCCGGTCTGGAACGAATTTTGGAAAAGCTGACCACCAGCAAACGAAAGGGTGTGGGATCCATCAAGGGCTGGGGACTCGGAGCAGGGGTTACAGCCATCATTCAAAGTTCAGCAGCAACTACTATTATGCTGATTGGTTTTGTAAATGCTGGTATTATGAAGCTTTCTCAAGCCATTCCGGTAGTTATGGGTGCCAATGTAGGTAGTACGATTACCGCCCAGATTTTGCGTTTAGGAGATCTTGGTTCTGACAACCTGATCCTTAAGCTTTTAAAACCATCTTCTTTTGCTCCTATGCTGGTTGGCATTGGTGCTTTTATTCTTCTGTTTACCAAAAAGAAAAAAGCAAAAGATATTGCAGGAATTATGGTTGGACTTGGTGTATTGTTCTATGGAATGACTACCATGGAAGAAGTATTTGCACCACTGAAGAATTCTGAGACCTTTCAGAATGCATTTACCTCTTTCCGTAATCCGATTCTCGGCATACTGATTGGTCTTGTCATTACAGCCATCATCCAAAGTTCTTCTGCTTCCGTTGGTATTTTACAGGCGTTGTCTGCCACCGGAAGTGTCAGCTATGCAATTGCCGTACCGATCATCATCGGTCAGAACCTTGGTAAATGTATGACCATTATATTAGGCGGCATTGGTGCAAACAAAAAAGCAAAACGAGTATCTTTAAGCTACCTTCTTTTCAATATTATTGGTGCCATTCTCTTTACAGTTGTTATCTATAGTATATACTACACAATCGGAATCAGCTTTTGGAATGATACAGTAAACCGTGGTGATATAGCAAATATCCATTTTCTGTTTAACTTTCTCACCAGTGTATTACTTCTTCCATTCAATAAGAAGCTGGATGCATTTACTGGCAAACTGTTAGGCGATGATGAAATTTCCAAATCCGATCAGGAACTTGCCAATTTGGATGATATGCTGTTAAACACGCCTACCATCGCTTTGGAGCAGTGTAAAACTGTAATTGCCTCCATGGCAGATGCCATTTATGAGAATTACAGGATTGCTACCGGTTTAATTTACAACTACGATGAATCCAAAAGAAACATTCTGGAAGAAAACGAATCTTTTATTGATAAATGTGAAAGTGCACTTTCCGCTTATATTGTAAAGATTAATTCCAAACGACTTTCTAAAGATGACCGTCTGGTAGTTTCCGAAATCCTGAACTCTGTAAGTGATTTTGAACGTATGGGAGATCACTGTATTAATATCTCCTACGTTGCACAGGATAAGAATGAACAGGATATTCACTTTTCACCTGCCGGCCATCAGGAAATTGATACTATCATTGCGGCTGTAGACAACGCAATGAAAACCACCTTTGAAGCTTTCAAACATGACAATGTTGGAGCAGCAATCCGGATTGAACCGTTGGCGGAAACCATCGACAAATTAAAAGAAACTATCAAATCCCACCATGTGGAACGCCTTCAAACCGGTGACTGCGGTATTGCCGGAGGCATTGCTTTGGTAGATCTGGTAACCAGTTTTGAACGTATTTCCTCTCACTGTGCCAACATTTCTCTTCACATTGTAAAACGTGTAGAAAATGACCATAATTTTGATGATATGCATGGTCATACCAATGACAGCTTCAGCGAGGAATACAAAGCACTGTATCATTATTATGAATCCCAGTATATTACTCCGATTCTTGATGATGCAAAACTAATCAACTCCTCACCGGATTCCAATAAGACTGGCAAACCAGCCGGAAGTAAAAAAGATTCTCCTAAGAATTCTGATAAGAATAACAAAAATACCGGTAAAAAACTCTCTGAGAAAAAGGCCGATATCAAAAAGACTTCTGCCAAACAGGCAAAGGAATACAAGCACAAGAAAAAAAGATAACATAAAAGGAGCTGCAAAGCTCCTTTTTTATTGCCAGAAATCTTTACTTTCTATCACAAGGGCATTACCGCCTTTTATGGATATAACCGCCTTATCATCTACAATCTGATTGCTGATAGTCAGACTGTTTCCCTGATCAATTCGCTGCTCCTTTAACGGATACATTACCCCTTTCAATGTCACCTGTTCTAATGATGCAGTCATAGGAATCAAAGAAAGATAGATGCCGAACTGTTCCTTTTTTTGAATAACACACTCTCCGTTATAGCCGGATACAAGAAGCCGTATTCGGTTCGTTTCATCCACAATATAGCATTCCACACCTTTATGTGCAGTCTGAAGCAACAGACCAAGATTAGCCAAAACATGATCCACCCGGTTTCCTGTGGCTCCCAGAATCGTAATCTGGTCTGCATCCTCCATTGCCCTATTTAAAGCAAGCTCTGTATCTGTGGCATCTTTTTTTGCGGGGTGCCGTTCCAGTATGGCATGCAGTATCCCATTCTCAATCCTTTTTTTATACATATCTAATATTGTATTGTCTACGGTATCAAAATCTCCGACAATATAATCTGGGGAAAGTCCAAGTGCCTCCACATATTCCAGCCCTTTATCAACAGCAAAGACCTTATCATAGGATAAGGTCTTTAAATATTCCTTTGCAAATGCTATATTCAGATGTCCGCCTGTAACAATTACACTATGCCTCATCTTGTCCTCCATATATTATATCCAAAGTATATACATGCATTTCCTATGACAACAGCAAGGTTTTCAATTCCTTTACATTAGCTGCCATATCACCCTTAAATACTGCGGAACCGGCAACCAGAACATTGGCACCTGCATCCTTCACCTTACTAATATTAGCTGTTCCAATTCCACCATCTACCTCAAGCCATACATCCGCTCTTCCACTGGCATCAAGCATATCTCTGACATCCCTTACTTTATCAAGACTTTCCTCTATAAATTTCTGGCCACCGAATCCCGGATATACACTCATGACCAGAATCATATCCACAAACTCCAGATAAGGCTCCAGTACAGTAACCGGCGTATCCGGACTGATTGCTAATCCCGCCTTGACACCAAGGGCACGTATTTTCAAAAGCGTATCCTTTACATCTTTACATGCCTCATAATGAACAGTAATAATGTCTGCTCCCGCCTTTTCGAAATCTTCTAAATAACGTACCGGCTCATCAATCATCAAATGCACATCAAAAACTGCTGTGGTTACCTTCCGAACAGAAGAAATAACCGGTGCTCCAAATGAAATATTGGGAACAAAGCTTCCATCCATTACATCTAAATGAATGACCTCTGCCCCTGCAGCCGTCACAACTGCGATATCATTACCTAACGTTGAAAAATCTGCTGATAATACAGATGGTGCCAAATACTTCATATCCTACTGTTTCCTTTCCTGGTCAGAATCGTTTCTTATCCTTCAATTCTTCAAAAAATAACCGATAATTGTCATACCTGGATTGGGAAATTTCCCCTTCCTTCACAGCCTGTTTGATTCCACATTCCGTTTCACCTATATGGTTACATCCTCCAAACCTGCAATATGGCTCATACTCTTCAAATTCCCGGTAATACTGTTTTAACTCCTCCGGTTCCATATCATAAAAATAAATGGAACTGAATCCCGGAGTATCCATCAAATAGGTATCTTCATCCACCGGAATAATTTCTGAATGTCTGGTGGTGTGTTTACCCCGTTCAATTTTTTTGCTGATATCTCCAATATCCATATTAGCATTGGGGTTTAACATATTCATGATGGAAGATTTCCCTACTCCGGAAGGTCCTGCCAGTGTCGTGGTTTTCCCTTTTAATACAGAAAAAAGTGTATCCATTCCATGTTCTTCATAGGTACTGGCAGAAATGACGGGATAGCCGCTTCCTGAATATATTTTTTCATATTCTAAAAATTGTGCTTCCGTAACCAGATCTACCTTATTAAAGCAGATTACCACCGGTACCTCCTGTTTTTCCATCATAAGCAAAAAACGATCCAACAGATTAAAATTAGGCTCTGGAGAGGCTGCTGCAAATACAACCAATGCCTGATCCACATTTGCTACAGCCGGACGTATCAATTCCGAATGTCTGGGTAATATTTGTTCAATATTTCCTATCCCTTTTTCTTCATCCAGAATATGAATTTCCACATCATCTCCCACAAGAGGCTTTTGCTTCTGATTCCGGAATATGCCCTTTGCCTTGCATTCATAAATATTATGCCCGGCATATACATAATAAAAACCTGCAATTCCTTTAATGATCTTCCCTTTCATCTATTGTTCCACTGCCTTTATGTTTGCCTGCAGAGAGGATGAGAAGTTACCAGTTATATCATTTCCTGCAGAATCCTTAATGCTATATAACAGTCTGCTGCCCTCTTTTGAAGCCAGACCCGTAATAGCTGAAAAACCGGAACCATCCAGTGGCAGGCTTGCCTCATCATACCAATCATCCACCACGGTGTAGCTGGCATCACCAATCTTCAGAGTTACCATGATTCTTACCAGACCACCTTCCGGGAAGACATAGCTGCTGTTGCTGATAGAACCAGCAAAAGTTGCCGTATAAGTCGTTGTTGTTGGCTTCTTTCCCATGCTTATAGTAATATCCACTGCAGTTTCTTCTTTTACCTCGGTACCTGCACTGATACTCTGTGAAATAACCAAACCGGCTTTAATAGTATCACTATATTCCTGTGAAACATTGCCAAGCTTAAGGTTTACTTTAGAAAGTGCTGCCTCTGCATCTGTGACATTCTTCTTCTTTAAATCTGGCACAACAGCAACTTTAACCTCTTCTCCCTTACTTACCACAATAGTAATCTTAGAACTCTTCGCCGCCTCCGTATTACCATTCGGCGTCTGGCTTATTACATAACCCTCTTCCACTTCTTCATCATATTCTTCATCAATTTCCACTTCAAAACCAGCTGTCTTTAACAGGGTTTCTGCCTCTTCTGATTTCTTACCGACCACATCCGGAACATTGATCATCTCCTGTCCCTTACTGATCACCAGCTTAACTTTATCTCCCTCTTTGATTTCCGTATTTTCCGGAATACTCTGGCTTACCACTTTACCTTCTTCAAAAGTATCCGAATAATCCCGTTCAATCTCATAAGGAATTCCTGCTTTATCTAGCTCTTCAACAGCTGCTTCCTCATCAAGACCTACCACATCTATCATCTTTACCACTATTTCCTCAACAGAAGCAGGTTGTTCTGTTGTTGCTTTTTCCTTTTTAAAACCTCCGCTAATAGAAACAATCGCTACAATAATAATGATTGCAATGATAACTGTTGCTGCAATCGCCCCTATTGTAATGACCTTCTCCATTTTCGGGTCTAATTCATCCTTTCCGTCTTCATCACCAAACAGAGCCTCTTCATCCTCTTCTCCGTCATCTTCTCCGTAATCGTATTCATCATCATTATAAAGACTTTCCAATGCCTCATTTGCTTCCTCTAATTCCCTGTTACTGCTCTGGTTAACAGGAAACATGGAAATTCCGGTCTGCCTTGGTGCAGCATTATTGATAGCTGCCAGCTCATCCTCTGAAATCTGGATAGTCGGTGCATTATCTGCCATCATCACATTAGTATTACCTACATTGGCATTGGGATCCAAAGCCACCTTTTTCAGATCCGCCAACATAGCACTGGTAGTCAGATAACGGCGTTCCGGCTTTTTCTGGGTTGCCTTTAATACGATTCTTTCAAGTCCCACTGGAATATCCGGATAATATTCCCTTGGCGGGATAATTTCACTTTGAATATGCATAAGTGCCACAGTGACATTATTCTCCCCCTCAAAAGGCACACGTCCTGTCAGCATCTCATAAAGGGTAATACCCAGGGAATAAATGTCAGAACGTTCATCCGAATATCCCCCTCTTGCCTGCTCTGGAGATATGTAATGCACACTTCCCATAGCACTGGAGGCAACAGTATTGGATGTGGCTGCCTTTGCAATACCAAAATCTGTAACCTTCAAGGTTCCGTTCTTGGAAACAATAATATTCTGCGGTTTTATATCCCTGTGAATAGTGTGGTGTTCATGTGCCACCTCAATTCCTGCACAGATCTGCATAATAAAATCCAGTGCAGTCTGGTATGGAAGTCTTCCGTTCTGTTGAATATATTCCTTTAAAGTAATTCCCTCTACCAGTTCCATTACAATGTAATAGAAACCGTTTTCCTCTCCTACATCAAATACATTCACGATATTCGGATGGGACAATCCTGCCGCAGACTGGGCTTCAATCCGGAACTTGCTGACAAAACTCTTATCATCTGAAAATTCCGGTTTTAATACCTTGATTGCCACATAGCGGTTTAAAACATGGCATTTTGCCTTATAAACAACCGACATTCCACCGGAACCAACTTCCTCTATAATCTCATATCTATTTTGAATTATCATACCTGGTTCAAACATATCTCACACCTCATTCAAAGCTTGCTCAACTACTACTACACCTATATTGTCTTTGCCACCATAATAATTGGCTCGTTCCACTAGCTGTTCACATATTTTATCTACAAACTGCTGCTTCATTACAATATTTCCGATTTCATCATCCTCCACCATATTGGTCAATCCATCGGAACAAAGTAATATTTTTTCATTCCTTTGCAGTATGATTTCGAAAAAATCCGGTATGGCTTCCTTGCCGGTTCCCAATGCTCTCGTAATAATGTTTTTTTCCGGATGAAATCTTACCTTTCTGCGTTCCAGCTGTCCCGTCCGGATCAGCTCTTCCACCAATGAATGATCCAATGTAATCTGCTTTACTTCATCACCAATCACATATAACCGGCTGTCGCCTATATTGGCTACATAAAGCTTATCTCCTGCTATAACAGCTGCCACAAATGTGGTTCCCATGCCTCTTAATTCACTGTGCTCAGAAGACATCTTAAGCAGCATATCATTCACCTTCGCGATTCCTGTTTTTAAAATCGTAATGGGGTTCACATACTTACAATCCCTTACATATTCCACAAACCAGGAAACTGCATGAGCAGATGCATAATCTCCTGCCTGATGGCCACCCATTCCATCTGCTACGATATAGAGATTAGGAAGATTACCGACGCCTTTATCTGAAAAGAAGATACTATCCTGATTGACGCTTCTCATCATGCCAATATCTGTTTTTCCATAGGATATCATCGAAACCCTCCTTCATTCTTTTTATCCATATAGGTCTTTCGAAGCTGTCCGCAGGCAGCATCAATATCTTTACCCATACCTCTTCTAATAGTAACATTTATCTCATTTTTTTCAAGCAAAACTTTAAATTTTTGCACAGAATTTTGATCTGCCCTCTTAAAATCACGTTCTTTGATGGGATTTACGGGTATTAAATTGACATGACAGGGAAATCCCTTCAGCAGTCCGGATAGCTTTTGGGCATCTGCTTTTGTATCATTCTCTCCTGCCACCAGAGAATATTCAAAGGTAATTCTTCTTCCTGTCTTTTCAAAATAATAGCGACAGGCATCCAATACTTCGGCAATACTGTATTTTTTTGCGATCGGCATAAGTTCCTGGCGTTTGGTATCCTCAGCAGCATGCAGGGACAATGCAAACGTAATAGAAAACTCCTCATCTGCTAACCGGTAAATTTCCGGCACCAGTCCACAACTTGACACTGTAATATTTCTCTGGCTGATATGAAGACCGTCTTCATTGGTCAATAACCGGATAAAACGGCAAAGATTGTCATAATTGTCGAGGGGTTCACCGGTTCCCATCACCACCACATTGGAAATCCTCTGTCCTGTAATCCTTGTTATGGCATAAATCTGGTCTAACATCTCCGAAGCCGTCAGATTTCTTGCCAGTCCCATCAGCGTAGACGCACAAAAACGACACCCCATCCGGCAGCCTGCCTGAGAGGAAATACAGACAGAATTGCCATGTTTATAGGGCATAAAAACACTCTCTATCACATTGCCATCTCCAAGGCGGAATACAAATTTGTTGGTACCGTCTATCTTTGATTCAAGGCGTTCTACCATTTCCAGAGAAACAAAATCCTCCTTCAGCCATTCCCGCATTTCTTTGGGAATATTCTTCATCTCTTCCACATCACGGACGAGCTTTACATGACACCATTCATATATCTGTTTTGCCCTGAATCTGGGATATCCTTTTTCTGTTATATAATCTGTCAATTCTGACAGAGTCATTGATTTCATATCCATGTCTTTACCCTTTTTCTGAATTTTGCAATAAAAAAGCCGTCACAGGATACCACTCCCGGAAGAAGCTGTATCATGTACTCGTCCTCTACAAACTGCTTTAACTGTTCCGGCAAAAATGGCTCAATCTTTTCTCCCTCAAAAGGAAGATGACTGCATAACCATTCTGCATTTTCCCTATTCTCTGACGGATTCACAGTGCAGGTGCTATATAAGAGAATACCACCTGGTTTCACATAAGAAGCCGCATTTGTCAGGATTGTTTTTTGCAGATTGGAAAGTTCTAACAACTGTTCCCGTTTCATGTGATATTTGATATCATTTTTTCTGGAAAGAATACCAAAACCTGAACATGGCAGGTCTGCAATTACAATATCTGCCCATTCCTTCCGGCTCTCATCCGGAACCAGGGCATCCCAAACTACCGTCTCAATATTAGAACAGCCAAGGCGTTCTATATTTTCTTCAATCAGGGAAACTTTCTTCTCAGATACATCCCTTGCCTCTACAAATCCTTTTCCTCCAAGCTTCTGGGCAAAATGCGTACATTTGCCGCCAGGGGCTGCACAAAGATCCAGCACCATCAGCTTATCATTTTTATTCTTTTCAAGTTCCCTCTCCACACCAGCGATGTGGTATAAAAGCATGGAACTTTCGTCCTGTATAAAAAATTCCCCCTGTTTAAATCCCGGAATCCGGTTCACATAGTTAATCTTATCAAGATGCAGTGCTTCTGTCAGATAATATCCGTTCTTTACCTCTATTCCTTTGGCAGAAAGCTTATCTGATAATTCCTTTACGGAAATCTTTTCTTCATTTACCCGGATGGTAAGATCCGCCGTTTCTAAAGATGCAGATAATATCTTTCTTGTTATAGCTTCTCCATACCAGGAAAGAAACTGCTCTACAATCCAAAGAGGCATGGAATAGGTGATCGACAGATATCCGGATAAATCCTCATCCTCCTTAGGAAACTCGATATCCTCTATATGCCGTTCCACACTCCGCAAAACACCATTGACAAAACCGGCTAAATTCTGAAAGCCTTTCTTCTTTGCCAGTTTCACACATTCATTACAGGCTGCCTCATTTGGCACACTGTCCATATAAAGCATCTGGTATACGCCCATACGAAGCAGGCAGCGGATCAATGGTTTGCACTTATTTACCTTTGTCCGGCTGTAGGAATTGATGATATAGTCAAGCTTTACCTGATATTCCGTAACACCTTCCACTAACCGGGTGATAAATGCCCGTTCCTGCTTACTCAAAAACTGTTTTTGAAAAAGCTGCCTGTGAAGGGCATCTTTCACAAAAATATTCTTTTTTTCCGCTTCTACTAAAATCTCTAATGCCAGTAATCTGGTATTTTCTTTCTCTGCCATTTTCTTTTCCCGCCTGTCTGCCACCCGTAAAGGGGATTTCTTTCCTATTCTCCAAGCTGCATTCCCTTATGAATATCATATCCCAGCAAAAATGCTGCTGTATCCATACGTTTTTTTCCCTCTAATTGAAGGTTTAAAATCCGGAGTGCACCTGTTCCACAACGGACAGTAAAGCTTCCTTTATCCACAGCAATCACCGTTCCTGCCTGTGTGCCCATATCGTTTAATTCTGTTTCATCTATCACTTCTGCAGAAAACACCTTTAATGTTTTATCCTTTATTCTGGTATATGCACTTGGCCATGGATTAAGCCCTCTAATCAAACGTTCCAGGGTAACAGCATCCTGCGTAAAATCTAAGCGTCCCATATCCTTGGTAAGCATTTTGGCATAGCTTGACTGGCTGTCATCCTGCTTTGTCCGGCTGGCTGTACCATTTTCCAGTTTTTCCAGGGTAGTAAGCAAAAGCTTAGCCCCCTCCGATGCCAGACGTTCAAACAAAGAACCTCCAGTTTCATCTGATGCAAGCTGCAATCTGCTTTGTTCTATTATATCCCCGGTATCCAGTCCTTTTTCCATATACATGGTGGTGACACCGGTTTCCTCTAATCCATCTATAACTGCCCATTGGATTGGTGCCGCCCCACGGTATGCAGGCAGCAGGGAAGCATGTACATTGATGCAGCCATACTTTGGTATATTCAGTATCCTCTCCGGCAGAATCTGTCCAAATGCCACCACAACAATAACATCCGGCATGATATCCTCTAACTGCTCCATAAATACTTCTTCTTTTACCTTTTCCGGCTGTGCCACAGGCAGGTCATATTCCAGTGCTTTCTCTTTAACCGGCGTATACATCATTTTCTTGCCTCTTCCCTTTGCCTTATCCGGCTGGGTTACAACAAGTGCCACCTCGTGCCCTGCCTTTACTATGGCCTCTAACGTATCCACCGCAAAGTCCGGCGTTCCCATAAAAACAACTTTCATTCTCTCACCAACCTTATTTTTATTCAGCACAATGCTGTTTCAGGATATCCCTGTCTGCTACTCCTCCGAATCCTCATACTCCACATCCCTGATTGGTCCTTCTGCCACATCCTTATAAAGCACGCCGTCTAAATGATCCAGCTCGTGACAGATTGCTCTTGCAAGAAGTCCTTCCCCCTCAATCTCAATCTCTTCCATATCTTCATTCAGGCATTTACAGATCACATGGTTTGGTCTTGTCACTGTACCTACCTTTCCCGGAAGACTTAAACATCCCTCATCACCGGTCTGCTCACCATCCCGTTCCACAATGACAGGATTGATCAATACATATGGATTTTCATAATCCACATCAATTACCACTATACGTTTTAAAATACCCACCTGTGGTGCTGCAAGTCCTACTCCGTTTGCCTCATACATGGTTTCAAACATATCATCAATCAGGACTTTTGTACGCTCTGTCATCTCTTTTACTTCCTTGCATTTCTTTCTTAAAATGTCATCCCCGTCAAACCGGATTTGTCTCAATGCCATAGTTTTATACTCCTTTTTTATTATCTATTTATTGTATCATGTCGCCTGACGGCTCCATGGAGGCTTTCGCCCAATGCCGCTTTGTGCAAGCACAAGCGTCGCTGGGCTCATTGTACCATATATAACATGCCTTGTCACTTTTCTATCCCCATTTAATAAGAATGCTGGGGATCAAAATCGAATGTCACAAAGCAGTCTTTCAGATTTCCCTGCTCTTCTAAAAAAATTTCTGCCTGATTTTTCATTTGTACAAGACTTTCATACTCTTTATGTTTTAAATATACCACTCTGCGGTATTTGTCATTCATCTTTGCAATCGTCGCATCACAGGGACCAATGGTATGTACCGCGTTCTCTTTTCCCCATTCTGCAAATCTGCCAGCAAGCTGTCTGGAAAGCTCAACAACGGTATCATAGTGTTCTCCTTCCATAAACACCGCCAGCACATGACAGAAAGGCGGATAAGAAAGAAGGCTTCTGTATGCCTTTTCCTCCTCATAAAATGCCTGATAATCCTGTTTTGCTGCCGCCTCAATGCAATAGTGTTCCGGAGCATAAGTCTGGATTACCACTTCCCCTTTTATGCTTCCCCGTCCTGCCCTGCCGGCTGCCTGGGTCAGCAGGTCAAAAGTCCGCTCTGCTGAGCGGTAGTCATTGTCAAACAGGGTTAAATCTGCAGCAATAATCCCCACCAATGTTACATTGGAAAAATCATGTCCCTTTACAATCATCTGGGTTCCTACTAAAATATCTGCCTCTCCATTGGCAAACTGGCTCAATATCTGCTCATGGGAATCTTTATTTTTTGTTGTATCCATATCCATCCGAAGCACTTTTGCCTCCGGAAACTGTATCCTTACCTGTTCCTCCACCTTCTGGGTGCCAATACCAAATCCTGCAATATAAGGAGACTGACATTCCGGACACACCTTCGGTTTCTTTCTTTCATAACCACAGTAATGACACACAAGCTTTTCTTTTGCCGTTCCCGGAAAATGCTCTGTTAAAGATACATCACAGTGAGGACATTTGAAAACATAGCCACAGCTCCGGCAGGAAATAAAACCTGCAAATCCTCTCCGGTTGATAAACAGCATAATCTGTTGTTTTCTGCGGAGCCTCTGTGCCATCAAATTTTTCAGTCGGTTACTGAAAATGCTGCGATTACCAAGCTTTAGTTCCTCCCGCAAATCCACCACGGAAACATCAGCAAGTTCTGCATCCTCCTTTGCACGCTTTTCCAATGTTAAAAGCTTATAATCACCTTTCAAGGCATGGTAATAGGATTCCACGGAAGGTGTGGCTGAACCAAGCACCACGGATGCCCCCGCCATCTTTGCACGTTCAATGGCAACCTCCCTGGCATGATATTTGGGTGGATATTCACTTTTATAAGTGGTCTCATGTTCCTCATCAATCACTATGATACCCAGATTCGGAAATGGAGCAAATAATGCTGAGCGGGGACCAATAATTACAGAAACCTCCCCTTTTTTCGCCCGTTCAAACTGATCAAACCGTTCCCCTTTACTGAGTCTGGAATTCATGATGGTAACCTTATCACCAAACCGTTTTCGAAAGTGCTTTACCGTCTGATAAGTGAGTGCTATCTCCGGAATCAGAACGATTGCCTGTTTTCCCATGGATACTATTTTGTCAACCACCTCAATATATACAAGGGTCTTACCGCTTCCCGTAACTCCCTTTAACAAATAAGTGTCTGTCTTTCCTGCCGTATAGTCATCCACAATTGCGTCAATGGCTGCCTGCTGCTGAACATTGGGAACTTCCACTTTTTGACCAGAACAATTTTCATTTTGTTTCTCTTCCTCCCTTAATACATTGCGGTAATATCCTTCTTCCTCCACAGCAATGGTCTTTTCTTTTTCCATTGCCTTTAACGTAGACGCAGATATATTGAGTTTCCCGGTCACAAGAGAATAAGGAATGACTTTTTCCTCCTGTAGTTCCTGCAACAGACGCAATTTTGCCTTTGCATTCTTTTTCCGGTAAAGAGAAAGCCGTTCTTCTGCCTCCTTTTCAGAAATTAAGAGCCGCACTTCCTTTTTGGTCAGCCCTCTTACCTTTTCCTTAATAGGCATCACGGTCTTTAATGCATTAATCATGGTGGAACCATACTGTTCTTTTATGAATGACGCCAACTGAATCAAAGAGCTTTCAATGGCAACACCCTTTTCACTGATGTCTGCGATTTCCTTTAATCTGCTTTCCTCATAAACCGGAGTTTCTGAAAAAGAAACCACATATCCGCTCCGCAAATGATTCCCACGACCAAAAGGAATAGACACCTTTGTGCCTATTCCTATCTGCTGCCTAAGCCGTTCCGGTACTTTATACTGAAATGTACGGTCAATCGCCTCATGCGAAATATCGATTATTATATCCGCATATTTTGGTGACATCTTCTTCCTCCAATATTTCCTTTATCAAATCACGTTCATCCATGTGGTACTTCTTTCCCTTGATCTCCTGATAATCCTCATGCCCCTTTCCTGCTAATACGATAACATCACCTTCTTTTGCATTCATAATGGCATAACGGATTGCCTCTTTCCTGTCAATAATTTCCACATATTCGCCGGTAGTCTTCTTCATGCCGGTTTTAATATCATCCATAATAGCCTGCGGTTCCTCATCCCTTGGATTATCTGAAGTAATGATGGTAAGATCCGCAAGTTTTCCGGACACTTCGCCCATTTCATATCTTCTCACCTTTGAACGGTTGCCGCCACAACCAAACAAGGAAACCAGCCGTTTCGGTTTATAAGCACGAAGAGTTGTAAGAATGCTTTCCAGACTCATGGCATTATGGGCATAGTCAATCAAGATGGTAAAGGAATCGGAAATCGGAATCATTTCTACCCTTCCTTTTACATGGATGTTTTTCAAAATTGTAAGGATCTGTTCCATGGGAACCCCCATCTCCTTTGCCACAGCGATAGCAGATAAAGAATTGTGTACAGAAAATTCACCCGGCAGACTTACCATAACATGTTCTTTATATTTTCCGTCTAACTGATAGGTAATCCCCAAAGCACCATCCTTTTCATAAAGATTTAATTCCTTTGCCTGATAATCTGCTCCATCCTTCATGCCATAAGTGACAACCTCACAGGTGTGTCCCTGCAATATCTCTTTACAATATTCATCATCCACATTAAAAATACCCGTTTTACAAAGGGTAAACAGCTTTGCCTTCCAGCCTAAATACTCTGCAAAATCCTTATGTTCATTGGGACCGATATGGTCTTCTGAAAGGTTTGTAAATATACCATAATCAAAGGAGACGCCTGCCACACGGTCAAGCATCAGTCCCTGGGAGGATACCTCCATCACAACACTATCAAGACCTGCATCCACCATCTCTTTTAATGTCCTCTGCATAACAATGGATTCCGGTGTGGTATTGTTTGCAGGAGTCACTTTGTCTCCCACGATACTTTCAATGGTTCCAATCAATCCTGTCTTATGCCCGGCAGCTTCTAACATGGATTTAATCATATATGTTGTGGTTGTCTTTCCCTTGGTTCCGGTAATTCCGATAACTGTAAGCTTTTCAGAAGGATAGCCATAAAATGCTGCACAGATTTTTCCCATTGCATAACGGGTGCTATTTACTTTTACAACGGCAACATCCTTATGATTACCAATTTCTACTTCTTTTTCCACCACTAAAACGGAAGCTTTTTTATCTGCCACCTGTTCTGCATACTGATGTCCGTCAAAAACAGCACCGGCAATACAAAAAAACAATGCCCCCTCAGTGACCTTTCTGGAATCATTTTCCACGGATGTTACTTCTGTTTCCAGGCTTCCCTGCATAAGGGTGTAATCCAAATCCTGAATCAATGCTCTTAACTTCATAGCCTTATTTTCCTTTCTATTCGGAATCCAAATATTTCTTTCCGGCTTATGCCGACCGCGCAAAGAAAAAGCTGCCACACGAAAACCCTCCGCGGGGCAGCTTCTCTCTTATAATTCGTCCTCGTCATCTCCGACAATCTTAACCTTGCCTTCGTAAAGTTCCTCCACAGCAATGGATAATGGTTTTTTTCCTTCACCATTTATCAATGGTTCCTCTCCGGCAATAATCTGTCTTGCACGCTTTGCAGTTGCAAGCACAATAGAATATCTGCTCTGTACTACAGGCTGTTCACCTGGTTCAACCTCACTGTTGACAACCTCCATTAAATCCGTATAAGATGGATGAATCATGATAAAATCTCCTTTCGAATATCAAATAATTCTTCTTTCATTTTGCTAATATAATGTTTATGTTTTTCTGATTTAAAACTCTCTGCCTGAATAACTGAATGAACGTCATCTACGCAGGTATCTAAATCATCATTAACCACCAGATAATCATAACATGGCATATCATCTGTCTCTTCATAGGCACGTTTTAACCGCTTTGCAATCACTTTCTCTTCCTCCGTGCCTCTTCCCTCCAGCCTTTTCTTAAGGGTTGCTGCATCTGGAGCCGTCAGGAAGATCAAAACTGCATCCGGATACTGTTCTTTAATATGCATAGCGCCCTGAACCTCTATTTCCAGAATAACATTATTCCCTTTTGCTAATTCCTCTTCCACATATTTTCTCGGAGTACCATAATAATTCTCTACATATTGTGCCCACTCTATAAAACCATTATAATCAATTAAATTCTGAAATTCCGCCACAGTCTTAAAATGATAATCCTTTCCATCAACCTCACCCGGCCGGGGTGCCCGTGTAGTGGCAGAAACAGAAAGACTATAATGATATTTCTCAATCAGTTTTTTTACGACAGTTCCCTTGCCAACACCGGAAAATCCGGAAATGACAATCAAAACGCCCTTTTTATTCATATGCCTCACCCTCTATTCAATATTCTGAATCTGTTCTCTTACTTTCTCAATCTCTGTTTTTAAATCAATGGCCTTATTTGACACATCCAGACTATCTGCCTTGGATAAAATCGTATTGGCTTCCCGGTTCATCTCCTGTGCAATAAAATCAAGCTTACGACCTACATTACCGCCCTCCATAAGAATTGCCTTTGTATTCTCAATGTGGCTGCGAAGTCTTACCGTCTCTTCATCAACACAAATCTTATCCGCATAAATCGTAACTTCTGTTGCAATGCGGCTGTCATCAATAGCTCTTCCATCCAGCATCTCTCTGACCTTTTCTTCCAAACGGTTCCGATAGGATTCCACCAAAGAAGGAGAAACCGACTCAATATAATCCACCATCTCCAGCATACCATCCAGTTTAGCAAGCAGATCTTCCTTTAATGCCTCACCTTCTTTTGTCCGGGATTCCACAAACTGCTTAGCTGCCTGGTCTAAAATAACCACCAGTTCTTTCCACAGTTCTTCCTCATTCTCGGATTGTTCCTCCAGGTTCAGTACCTCCGGAAATCTGGACAGTGCCACCGGCGACAAATCATTTCTAAGGTTAAAATCTTCTGCCATCTGTGTTAAATATTTCACATATTCAGCTGCAATGTCAGCATTATATTTGACACAGACATTGCTTTCTGTATAATCCTCATAGATGATAAAGATATCTACCTTACCTCTTCCAATATACTGTTTTAAATGATTACGGATTGCTGCCTCAAAATAATTGAACTTCTTTGGCATCTTAATATTTAAATCACAATATCTGTGATTCACTGATTTCATCTCTATTACAATCTTCCGTTCCTTTGTCACGCTTTCCGCGCGTCCAAAGCCTGTCATACTTTTTATCAAGCGTTTCACCTACTTCTAAGCTATCTTCTATTGTTGATAAATTCCTTTTTTCCACACCAGCCGCCTCTAATTCTAACAGCAAGGCATGTTTTAACTAATAAATTATAACCGAATACAGGGATAATTGCAAGTCACAGATATCATTTCATATGTCATAATATTCAGATTATGCAAAAGACCTTCATTTACCAATGTGTCAATCCTTCACTTCTTTAATCCCCTTAATATCCGGCAGTGCCACCATGGAATAATTGGTGTGGTAAATTACATAACCCGGATTTGCCTGTGGCGGTTTTTTTAAATTGCCTCTTCTAGTATAATCAATCTCCACTTTCGGACTGGTTTTCCCAGAGGAATAAAATGCAGCAAGGCGGGCAGCCTCCTCATAGGTTGCATCCGGTACATCCTCCGCTCCTTCTAATTTTACAATCACATGAGACCCCGGCATTTCCTTGGCATGAAACCACAAATCCTTTGGGCCTGCAGTCTTAAAAGTCAGCCTGTCATTTTGCAGATTATTCTTTCCCACATACATATGGAACCCATCTGAAGAAATATAGTGTAATGGCTTGCTTTTCTCTATCTTTCCACCATTTTTCTTTCCCGTTTTTTCTCTGACGAGCCCTGCTAACACCATTTCTTCCCTGATTTCCAATAAATCTGCCTCCGAGGTTGCAATCTCCATACTGTTTTGCAAAGACAACAAATGATTCAAAGTATCTTTACTCTCCTTCACCAGAGACAGGGAAGCCTCATAGGTGCGTTTTAATTTATTATATTTACTAAAATACCGGTTTGCATTCTCCACCGGAGTAAGCGTATCATCAAGAGGTATGGTAACCTCCTCGTTATTATAATAATTGAGAACGGTTATGCTTTTATCCCCTGGTTGTATCTCGTAGCCATAGGTCTGCAAAAGTTCCCCATAAATACGGTATTTATCCCTTTTTTCGGTATCTTTCAGTTGTTTTCTCTGAATATCGTATTTCCTGGCTGTCCGCTCCACTGCACTTGCCAGCACCTTCCGTAAATCTGTAGATTTCTGATGAATTCTGGAATAGGTATCCTTCTTTGCATAAAATGTTGACAAAAGCTCTGATATGTCTTCATAATACTCCTGTGTCAACTCCTGATACATCACAAGCGGGACTGCAGAAAATGCAACCGGCTCTTCTTCATCATAGATGATGACCGGAGAATATCTTCCTGCCTTTATGTTTTCCATCAGATTGGAAAATACGCTCCAAAGAGCTTCTTTGTTTGTATCTGCCAGACTGTCTGTACTGAAATTACCATCAATTCCTGCTTCATAACACAGTTCACTGGCAATCAGCTTGGAAAATCCAGTAACTGACGTATAGATTGCCTTCTCAATACTCACAGGTTTTTCTAATATTACAGAACAGAAATATTCCTTCGTTATCTCCCGTGGATCTGCTTTTTCATTAGGTGGAAACACATAATCGTGTCCCGGAAGCACTTCACGTACGGAACTGACATTGGCACCAATCCTCTTAATAGAATCAATGATTCTTCCATTTTCCTCCATAAAAATGATATTGCTGTGTTTTCCCATCAGTTCAATGGCAAGTTTTTTCCTGCATAAATCTCCCATTTCATCTAAATGTTCAATTTCTATAACAATAATCCTCTCAAACCCCGGCTGTTCAATCCCTACGATTCTTCCATTTCCAATATGCTTTCGCAGCAGCATACAGAAATTCGGTGCAGCAGCAGGATTTACCTTATTCTCTTTCAAAAAATATACCAGCGGCAGAGTTGCACTGGCATTTAACATAAGCCGGAATGTAGTACCTAAATTCTTTACAACAAGATTTATTTCATCATTCTCCGGCTGATAGATTTTATAAATGCGTCCTCCTGTCAAACGCTCCCTCATATCTCTTACAATATTGGATATCACTACTCCATCAAAAGCCATAACTATTTCCTCTTTCTATACCTGAAAGGAGCTGCCGTAAAACACGACAGCCCGCTTTTATCCTATCGATACAATTCTTCATATTTCTTTGCTGAACTTGTCCATGAATAATTCTGCTCCATGGCACGCAGCTGCATATCCTCCCAGCTCTTTTTCTGGTTATAATATACTTCTTTTGCATAATTAATGGTATTCAACAGTTCCCGTGCATTATAATTTGCGAAAGAAAATCCGGTACCGGTCTGCTCATATTCATTGTACGGAATTACCGTATCCTTTAGACCACCCGTCTCACGCACAATCGGCAGCGAACCATATCGTAATGCCATAAGCTGGGTGAGCCCACATGGCTCAAATCTGGAAGGAACCAGTATCGCATCACAGCCGCCATACATTTTATGGGAAAGGGCATCCGAAAAATAAATATTAGCACTTACTTTTGCCGGGTGGAAATTCTGATAATAACGGAACATTTCTTCATACCGATAGTCGCCGGTTCCCAACACAATAAACTGTACACCATCCTGACAAATATCATTCATAACAGCATCCACAAGATCTAATCCTTTCTGATCTGTCAATCTGGAAATGATACCAATCACAAATTGGTTTTTATCCACAGGAAGACCTAATTCTTTTTGTAATGCCGTCTTATTCATTGCCTTATTCTTCTTGAAATTCTTGGTATTATATGGCTTTGCAAGATGTTTATCCTTTTCCGGATTGTAAATATCATAATCAATACCATTGACAATCCCTACCAGAGATTGTTTTCTGGCCTGCAAAAGTCCATCTAATCCCTCTCCATAATATGGAGTCTGTATCTCATATGCATACGTATTGCTCACTGTTGTAATCATGTCTGCATAGACAAGTCCGCCTTTTAACATGGAGGCATCACGGTGAATCTCTAACTTATCTGCAGTAAAGAGATAATCTGGAAGACCGGAACAATATCTTACATGCTCAATATCCCATTTTCCCTGAAACTGTAAATTATGAATTGTCATAATGGACTTTATGCCGCTAAAAAATGGATTCCCCGCAAATAATGTCTTTAAATAAACCGGAACCATTCCTGCCTGCCAGTCATGACAATGCACAATATCCGGTCGAAAACCGATTACCGGAAGAATGGAAAGTGCAGCCTTTGAAAAGTAACAAAACTTCTCAATATCCCACTTCGTATCCCCATAAGGAGTCATTCCATTGAAAAAAAACTCGTTGTCTATAAAATATACCGGTACTCCCTCATATTCCATATACAAAATTCCAACATATTGGGAATGGTTGCCAATATCCATCTGGAAATTCGCGATAAAACGCATCTTTTCCTTGTACTTAGCCGGAATACACATATAGTTGGGAATAATAATCCGGACATCATATTCTCTTTTATCAAAAATCTTCGGAAGTGTTCCCACCACATCTGCAAGACCTCCGGTCTTAATAAATGGTACACATTCAGAAGCAATATATGCAATTTTCTTCATTGAACCCGCTCTCCTTAGTATAATAGACTTTCGTCCAGTATACCATAAAAACTTTAACAAAGGAAGAACTATTGTACATTTTTTCCATCTCTGCGGACATCAGCAATATGACAGGAATCATCTCTGATTTGAACATTATGCAGTAAACTGATCCATTCCATATCCTTTTATCCGATATTCCAGCCGGAATTTATCCGCCAGCAGTGCAATAAATTCAGAATTGGTCGGCTTGCCTTTTCCTGAATTCACACTATAACCAAATAAATTTTCCATAGCATCCAGCTTGCCACGATTCCATGCCACCTCAATTGCATGGCGGATTGCACGTTCCACACTGCTTGTAGTAGTATGATATTTTTTTGCAATTGCCGGATACAGGTACTTTGTTATATAATTAAGAATCTCCGGATCTTTCACAGACATCATGATACCTTCTCTGATATACTGATATCCTTTGATATGTGCAGGAATTCCAATCTCCCGGATCATCTTGGTAACGTCATTTTCCAAAGTAGAATCAAACAGAAACTGTTTTTGTTCTGTTGTCATTCCCTCTCTTTGCTTTTGCTGCTGTTTCATCCGGTAATGACTCTCTAAAATCCGCTCCATGATCCTTGCAATAAATTTGGGTTCCTGATTTAACATAAAATAATAATCTGCCCCCACTTCATATGCCAGATCAATAATCAACTGAGCCGTTACGTAAGTCAGAAAAACAAATTTTGTATTTTTTAAATCTTCATTTTTTCTACATTCCTGGAGTAATGTAATACCATCTCCATTATCTAAACAAATATCAGATATAATCATATCTGGTTTCATCTCCATAGCATATTCTAATATCTTCTCATAACTGTCTGTCATCTCCTGTACTACATAATCATATTGTTTCATATATCCAAACAACATACCGGATATATCTCTCTTTTGTTCAGATACAATTAAAATTTTCATGCTCTCACGCATTTTAATGCCTCCCTCTCTTTTAAAATCTTAGCACGTTCCATGCATCTGATCTAAGCGAATACGATCTGCCATTAAAGCAATAAACTCTGAATTCGTTGGTTTCCCCTTATCTGCCTGAATTGTATAACCGAACAGATCGTGGATCATATCAATATTTCCCCTTTCCCATGCTACTTCAATCGCATGGCGTATTGCACGTTCCACTCTTGTGTCGGTTGTTCCATGTTCCTTTGCAATATCCGGATATAACTGTTTGGTTACTGCATTTAATACATCCATGTTCTCCACCGCCATTAAAATGGCTGTCCGAAGATACAGATACCCTTTGATATGCGCAGGCACACCTATTTCATGAATCATCTGTGTTACAAGCATATTCAGGTCTTTTTCGTGATTCCCCTGTTTCACTACAATATCTTCAACCTGAAGTGCGCCACTAGAAGTGGTATTGTTTTTTGGTATTTCCATAATACATTTTTCTAACGTATTTTCATTGTTCTCCCAAGGAAAAAATCTTACATTCTTCCGGTTCTGCAAAACATCTAACACTTTTGTCTGTCTGGATGCTGCTACCAGGATAAAACGTATCGAATCAAACTGAACTTCTGAACGTATTTTTTCAATAACACCAATGCCATCTAAATTCGGCATAACCGGATTTAAAATCACAAGATCCGGCATCCCCTCCTTAATATTAGACAACAAAAGATCTCCCTTTTCATATGTACCTATCAGATGGCATTGTGATTGTTTTCGAACAATATCCTCCATTTTCTTCCTCATAGTTTCGTCATGATTACCAATCATTACGCGAATCATATTTTTTCCCTCCTAAAATATATGATTATTCGTCAAAAACTATGCACTTCGCTGACAGAAACATAGTAACATCGACCATTTCTGACTATACCAAAGTCAAACTAATATTATAAGTTGTCCTATGACAAAACTTTTCTTTTTCTGCTCTCATAAAATTGTGTTGTGTCACACATTTTAACCTTTTATGATATTTTTCTCCTTATTTCTAAAGGATTTTATAGGATTTGCTTCGCAAAAATACCTATATACTCCTATAATTAGACATTGAAAACATGCGTATTTTGTTAATATTTCAGTTGGATTCACATACTTTTCGCATCGTTTCGACAAAAATACCATATCCCTTCCTTGGTTCTTCCACAAATACATGAGTTACCGCACCCACCAGTTTTCCATTCTGTATGATTGGACTTCCACTCATCCCCTGTACGATCCCTCCGGTTAATGCAATCAAATTGTTATCCGTCACAAAAATTTCCATTTCTAAATCTCCATTTTCATTTTTATGAATATTGACAATTTCAATTTCATATAATTCTTTCTCACCGCTGACATAGGATTGTATATATGCCTTTCCTTTTTTTACTTCACTTTCTTTTGCTATGGGAATGGCTTCCTCTCCTTCTAGTTCATCCTGAAAAGACTCTGTTACCGTTCCAAATATCCCGTAAAGTTCATTCCCATTAATATATCCCACAACATTTTCTGTCTGATACGTGATCATTCCTTCAATTTCACCCGGACTGCCGGAAATTCCTTTTTCCACACCAAATATATCCGCACAGTATAGTTCCCCACCGGAGACCTGCAGGATTTCTCCCGTATCAGCATCTGTAATGCAGTGCCCCAGAGCACCAAATTTATCCTCATCCACATACGTAACCGTACCAAGCCCCTGCAAATCATCCCTGACCCAGATTCCAACCTTATAGGTATCCACTCCGGTTTCTACCGGTTCCACTTTTACATCGATTTCTTCTCCATTTCGCTCCACCCGAAATACCAACGTATTTCCTCCACACTCTGTAATAGCTGTAATCAGTTGTTTTTTTGTCCGCATTTCTTCCCCATTTAATTTTTTTATATAATCGCCCTTCATCAACTTGTTCTTCGCGGGGGTTTTTACTTCACCATCAAGACCAGTTACCTCACCGGTATCAATCACTAAAATTCCTTTTGTATTAATATAAATGCCCACCGTCTTTCCAACAGGTATGACCTTCTCATCTTTCTCTGCTGTATTATTGCTTTCCTTTGCCTCTAATGGCTTTGCAACCGTCTGAATTTCCTTTTTTTCCAACTCCTGTTCATATCCCATTCCTGCAGCAGCCAAAATAAATAATATATTTAATGCCAGCATATATTTTAAAAATTTCTTATATTTTTCCATTTCTTTATCTTTCTCCTTTTATAATTTTAGGGACAACAAAAAACTCATACCAAACCTTCTAAGTTTAGTATGAGTTTTCATTCTTCATATCAATCAGTTAACCTTTGCCTTACCTGCCAATTCTTTCATCTCTCTTGCACTTTCCATTACAGTTTCTGTAATCTTTACGCCACCAATGAGCCTTGCAAGTTCCATGATTTCCTGTTCTTTATTCAGCATATTGATACTTGTTACAGTTTTTCCATCTGTTACCTTTTTTTCAATCAGATAGTGATGATTTGCCATAGCTGCTATCTGCGGAAGATGTGTAATACAGATTACCTGATGCTTCTTTCCGATTCTATGAATCTTTTCTGCCACCATCTGAGCTGTTCTTCCACTGATTCCCACATCAATCTCATCAAAGATCAGGGTTTCAATCCGGTCTACATCTGCCAGACAGGATTTCATCGCCAGCATAATCCTCGAAAGTTCTCCACCGGATGCCACCTGCCAAAGCGGCTTCATTTCTTCACCTACATTTGTAGATATGATAAAATATGGCTGATCCAGTCCATCTTCCGTATACTGTTTTAGCTGTTCAAATACCATATCAAACCGTACATCCAAAAAGTTAAGATCAATTAATGCTTTCGTTATATTTTCAGAAAGCGTCTTTGCCGTCTTTTTCCGTACATTACTCAAATCATCACAGGCAGCCTGAAGCTGTTTTTCCAAATCCTTCATCTGTCTGGTAAGTTCTTCTATATAAAGCTCCTGGTTTACCAGTTTGTCATAGCGTTCCTCCAGATTTTTCCCATAGTCCAATATATCCGGTATGGTTTTCCCATATTTTGCCTTTAAATGATTAATGGTATTCAGACGTTCTTCCAGTTTGAGAAATTCTTCCTGTGAAAATGTATTCTCCTCCAGATAATCCCTTGCACTTCTAGAAAAGTCTGAAAGCAAATCTGAGACCGTTGCCAGTGTATCGGTCATGGAAGATAACTCCTTATCATATTCAGAAACGGAATTCATTTCACGCAATGCCCGGTCTATCGCTTCCTGGGCGGTATCATCTGTACAGGAATAAGCAAGAGAAAGACTTTCCGTAATATTTCTTCCATTTACAGCTTTTCGGTATGCTTCCTCTAATTCCTCATCTTCTCCTTCTTTCAGTCCAGCTTCTTCGATTTCTTTTTTTTCAAAGGCAATTAAATCAAGCTGCCGTTTTTTTTCTTCCTCTTCCATAGTATTTGCCAAAAGTTCATTTTTTACTTTGGAATAAGATTTAAATATTTTTTGAACTTCATTTTTGAGAGGAGCAATCTTCTCATGCCCATAGCGATCTAAAAGCTTTAAATGATTAGATTGCACAAGAAGGGACTGATGCTCATGCTGTGCGTGTAAGTCCAAAATCAAAGCTGCGATTTCCCTTATTCTTGATAGGGTAACCGTTTCTCCGTTTACTTTACAGACACTCCGGTTTCCAATGATTTTTCTGGAAAGAACCAGTTCCCCATCCTGAATGTCAGAAACCTCTAATTCCTTCAATCTTTCAATGGTTTCCTCATCCTCAACCGTAAAAAGAAGTTCCACCAGTCCATATGGAGCATCTGCCCTTACAAAATCCTTTGGTGTTTTTCCACCTAAAGCCAGCATGACAGAATCAATAATAATGGATTTTCCTGCCCCGGTTTCTCCTGTTAAAATGTTTAAATGATCCGAAAAATTAATGTCAATTTCATCAATCAACGCCATATTCTTAATATGTAAATTTAATAGCATAGTATACCTCCAACTTATTCGTCAGATGCCACTTTTTTTATCCCAGCAATAATTGTTTTACAAAATTCCCTGCTTCTTGCCACTGCAAAAATCGTATCATCCCCGGCAATACAACCCATGAAACCCTGTATGTCCATATTATCCAGTGCAGCGGCCACTGCCATCGCCATACCGGACACCGTGCGGATCACAATCATGTTTTCCGCATAATCCATACTGAGAATACCTGCACTTAATACCTGATGATATTTCTTTGTAACATTGGTATCTGTATTCTGAAGCATGGTATATTTCTGTTTTCCCCCGCCATTTGGAACCTTTGTCAGCTTCATTTCCCGGATATCTCTGGAAATGGTTGCCTGTGTTGTAGAAAATCCGGCTTTTTGCAGTTCGAAAAGCAGTTCATCCTGTGTTTCTATCTCTTTTTTTTCTATGATTTCTTTAATTTTGCTTTGTCTCTTCTCTTTCATGAACTCACCCAATCTATAAATGATTTGTTATCTTTTCTCTCAATACCTCATAAAAGCTGACGTCAAACAGCTTTAACATTTTGGTCGCCACATCTGCTTTCCGAATTACAATACGGTCTCCCGGCGAAAGCTGTATACCCGGCTGGCCATCAAAACTGATAATCGCCTCTTCCTTCTGTGCTTTCCGCATCTTTAATACCTCTATGACAATCTCATCCTCACTGGAAAGTACAATGCTTTTCGAAGTCAGGGAATGTGGTGAAATTGGAGTGACAATCATAAGACTGGTTTTCGGTGATACGATTGGTCCTCCTGCCGACAGATTGTATCCGGTGGAACCGGTAGGTGTACTTACAATTACCCCGTCCGCCTCGTAAATATCCATAACATTACCATTCACATAAACCTTTAATCCAATCACCCGGGAAAATCCGGCTCTTGATACCACAATATCATTCAGGGCAACGTCCTGATGGAGAAATCCATTCTCTCCTTCCTTATGCACAGTTCCACATATATTCATCCGCTCTTCGAGTTCATAATCATCCGTAAGCAGACGGTCAAGCACCGGATAAATCTGTTCCGGCTCAATCTCTGTCAAAAAACCAAGAGTTCCCAAATTCACTCCCACAATGGGAATATTCAGGTGCCTTAAATCCCGGCTTACCTTAAGGATTGTACCATCACCGCCCAATGCAATAATGCAGTCAAAGTTCTCATCATCTTCCATCCGGAAAGATATGTCTTCCTTTTTTTCGTAGGTTCCTTCTTCACCGATAATCCTCTTACAACGCCCACCATGCATTGCGATATAATGCTCGATTTTTGAAGTCAGAAACAAATTTTTGTCCTTTATGAAATTGGTTGCAATCAAAAAATTTCTCATCTTACCGTTCCTTACTTATCCAATTGTCCGTGGGAGTCTTCTACCACACGATCCACATCTATAACTCCGTCACTGCGGTTTCCATCCTTACTTAAATGCAAGAGATACTCAATATTACCTTCCGGTCCTTTTATTGGTGAAAATTCCAGATTACATAAAACAAATCCTATGGATTTGGCATAATCCATCACCATATGGATTACTTCCTTATGGACATTCTTATCTCTTACAACACCTTTTTTTCCTACTTTTTCCCTTCCTGCCTCAAACTGCGGCTTTATGAGACAAACAATCTCTCCGTCCTCCGTTAAAAGTTCCTTCACCGGACCTAACACCTTTGTCAAAGAAATAAAAGACACATCAATGGAGGCAAAAGCAGGTGGTTCCTCAATCTGCTCCGGAGTCACATAACGGATATTGGTCTTTTCCATACATACCACACGTTCATCATTGCGAAGCTTCCAATCCAGTTGTCCATGTCCAACATCCACTGCATATACCTTTACCGCTCCATTTTGCAGCATACAATCCGTAAAACCACCAGTGGAGGAACCTACATCCATACAGACTTTTCCATCTAATGTTACATCAAAATGGTTCATTGCCTTTTCCAGTTTCAATCCACCCCGGCTTACATACTTAAGTGTGGCACCTTTAATCTCAACAGATACTTTATCATCAAAAGAAGCTCCTGCTTTATCTTCTCTTTCTCCATCCACAAAAACAACTCCTGACATGATAATTGCTTTTGCCTTTTCCCTTGAAGCTGCTAATCCTCTGTTTACCAAAAGTACATCCAAACGTTCTTTCATATTTTCCTCATTTCCCGCTATCATTTATCATGGATTATACCGGACATCTGCCGGTCTTTTCCATATCTGCCTTTATAAATATGGTTCTATCTTTTCCAAAACACTTTCCTTATCAATTTTTAAAAGCCTGCGAAGTTCCTTTACAGAACCATGCTCCACAAAGGTATCTTCAATGGCAATATTTTTTACCTTTACATTGTTAATATCATTTCTCATATAAAATGAAGAAACTGCCTGTCCATAACCACCCTGATATACATGCTCTTCCAAGGTCACCACCGTATCATGCTCTGCTGCAAGCTGACGTAACAATTCCTCATCCAGAGGTTTAACAAATCTGGCATTGACCAATGTGATTTCTTTCCCTTTTTCCTTCAGCGTCTCATAGACATCTAAGGCCTCTTCCACCATATTTCCAACAGCAATCAAAGCAAGTCTGCTTCCTTTAAACAGGATTTCACTTTTTCCATATTCTATTGGCGCTAACTGCTCCTTCAGACCATAAAAGGCATCTCCTCTGCTATATTTAATTGCAATCGGACCATTATACTCCATTGCATATTCCATCGCTTTTGTGAGTTCATACCGGTTCTTTGGTGCCATGACCACCATATTCGGAATATTAGAAAGATATGCTGTATCAAAAATCCCCTGGTGCGTAGCTCCATCCTCTCCCACCAGACCGGAACGGTCAATGGCAAAAATCACATGAAGTTTCTGAAGACACACATCATGCAGAATCTGGTCATAGGATCTCTGTAGAAAGGAAGAATACACTGCCACCACCGGTATCATTCCCTCGCTGGCAAGCCCTGCTGCAAATATAACAGCATGCTGTTCTGCAATTCCCACATCAAAAAAACGTTTGGGATATACATTGGCAAACTTTTCAAGACCGGTTCCGGAAGCCATTGCTGCAGTGATCGCCACAAGATTGGGATACTCTTCACCCAGGGCTAACAGTTTTCTGCCAAACACACCGGTATTGGTCATCTTTGTTTGTTTTTCCAATGCTTTGCCTGTGCCCAAATCGAATGGTTTTACACCATGGAAATATTTCGGATATTTTTCTGCGTACCGATAGCCTTTCCCTTTCACAGTCTTTACATGTACCACCACAGGACGTTTTAATTTAATGGCCGCTTCGAAAGTATCCACCATTTTTACGATATTATGACCGTCGATGGGACCAATATATGTGATGCCCAAATCTTCAAAAAACATTCCGGGAACCAGCAATTCCTTAATACTATCTTTACCACGCTTCACAACCTTGGCAAGACCTTCTCCAATACCCGGAATATTCATAAGTCCCTTTTCCACACCGGACTTCACTTCATTATAAGTCTGTCCAACTCTGATCTTATTCAGATAATTGGACATTCCACCTACATTTTCATCAATAGACATTTCATTATCATTTAATACAATCATGCAGCTGCTCTTTAATCTTGCCAGATTATTCAATGCCTCATAGGCCAGTCCGCCGGTAAAAGAGCCGTCACCAATCACAGCAACAATGGTACTTTTCTCACCTTTCAGTTCATTTGCCTTTGCCATGCCGATTGCTGCAGAAATAGAAGTTGAACTGTGTCCTGTTTCAAAAACATCCGTCTCGCTCTCCACTCTTTTGGGAAAGCCACTCATACCCCCGAATTGTCTTAAATTATCAAACCCTTCCTGTCTTCCTGTCAATATCTTATGGGTATAACTCTGATGTCCTACATCCCATATGATTTTATCCTTTGGAAGATCCAGCACAAGATGCAGAGCCATGGTAAGTTCCACACATCCTAAATTAGATGCCAGGTGTCCTCCTGTTTTGGATACATGCTCCAATAAAAATGTCCGGATTTCTTCGGCAAGCGGTTTCCATTCTTCTACATCATACTGTTTTATATCATTTGGTTCTTTAATATTCTCTAACAGTCCCATAAAGTTACCTCTTTTGCTCTTCTCAATTCTTCCTGTGAATCAGATATTCCACAAACCGGATTAAAAATTCGGCTTCTCCATTTATTTCTCTTAAAATCTCCACAGCCTCCCCAGAAAGACGCGCCACCTCACATTTTGACTTTTCAATTCCATGAATCGCAGCATAAGTAATCTTACCACTTTCCTCATCGCTGTGAATTGGCTTTCCCAATTCCTCAAAGGTTGCTGTCTCATCTAATATATCATCCTGAATCTGAAATGCCATGCCAATATTATACGCCACTTTTTCAATCTTTTCAATTTCAGTATCACCAGCTCCCGCAAGTGCCGCACCAATGGTCATTGCCGCCTCGATCAAAGCACCTGTTTTATTCTCATAAATATAAGTGAGCTGTTCCTCACTCAACTGGGTGCCGGTTAGTTCCACATCTGCTACCTGTCCACCGATCATACCATAAATTCCCGGTTTTCGGGAAAGAATTACCATTGCACGTTCAACTGCTTTTCGCTTCCAAAGTTCCTCCCTTAAAACATCCTCGCAGGCATCTGCCCCGGATACAGGAATCTTTGTAAATGCTTTTGCTGCCGTCTCATAAGCGTAATTCAGAAGGCTGTCTCCTGCCAGAATTGCCATTGCCTCTCCATAAACAATATGTGCCGTCTTTCTCCCTCTTCGGTAATCATCATTATCCAGTGCCGGCAGATCATCATGGATCAGAGAATAGGTATGAATCATCTCCAGGGCCGCCATAAATGGCTCCACAATATCTTCCACACCGCCAAAAAGTGTATAGGTTTCCTTCATGAGCAGCGGCCGGATTCGTTTACCACCTGCTGACATTGTATATTGCATTGCATCTATCACAGTCTTTTGAAGCTGTGTCTGTTTTGGCATATAGGCATCAATTACAGTCTCCACATAAGCCGTCCTTTTCTTTAACTCCTGTTCAAATTCCATATTATTCCTCCCTGCGTTCCAAATCCTCTCCAATGATTATCATTTCCTTTTCAATACCGGTCAATTCCTCCTTACATGCAGAAAGCAATTTTGCACCTTTCCCATATAGATCAATGGATTCCTTAAGCGATACGGAATCCGATTCCAGTTTGGATATAATATTCTCCAGTTCCTTAAATGCTTCCTCTAACTGAAAGCCTTCTTCTTTCTTCTCAGACATACTCCCATCCACCTTTTTAATATTTGCCATACGATTCTGATTCTCTCCTGTTGACTGTTATGTTTCCTGCTCTTCCAGTCCGGTGACAATTCCACGGATTCTTCCATCCCAAAGCGTTATGGTTAAACCGTCATTTATAGTCAAATCCTCAACGGAACGGACTGCCGTTCCCTGCTCTGTTTCGATATATCCATAACCACCGGTAAGTTTTGCAGTAGGACTTAAGCCATCAAGCTTTGTCAAAAGCAATTCATACCGGTGACGTCTTTTTAGATACAGTTCCTGTGAAGCAGCTATCAGCCTGTCCTGCAAAGCGTCCAGATATATCTTCTGATTCTGAAACTTTGTCATCGGTGATACCGCATTCAGCTTTGCCTCCAATGTCAGTAAATGCTGCTGCTCCTGCCGGATACGTCTCAACATGAACTGCCTCATCATCTTCTCATATTGTTCCATCTGTCCTATCTGTGACATCACATCCGGTATTGCCTGTTCGCAGGCGGCACTTGGAGTAGGTGCCCGCAAATCTGCCACATAGTCTGCAATGGTATTATCAATCTCATGTCCGGTTCCGGATATAATCGGAGTCACAGCATCATAGATTGCCCATGCAACAATTTCTTCATTAAAGGGCCACAAGTCTTCGATGGAACCGCCCCCTCGTCCAACAATAATAGTATCTAAATTCATGGCATCCAATGCCTTGATTCCCGCAGCGATGGTGGCAGCGGCTCCCTCACCCTGAACCTGTGCCGGGTAAAGATATAACTGTACATACGGATTTCTCCGTTTTGCAATATTGCATATATCCCGGATTGCCGCCCCGGTACTTGCCGTAACGATTCCCACTTTCTTTGGAAACTTCGGTATCTCCTTTTTATGCTCAAAATCAAAAAGCCCTTCTTCAAAAAGTTTCTGTTTTAACATCTCATAGGCTTCATATAGATTGCCCCGTCCATCCAGGATAATCTTTCTCGCATATACCTGATACCGTCCATCTCTTTCATATACTGCGACATTTCCAGTAATAATGACACTCTGCCCATTTTCCAGTGTGAAATCCAGTCCCTGCAGCCTTGCTGACTTAAACATAACACCTGCTATGGCACTGCCCTCTTCCTTTAACGTAAAATATATATGTCCGGAGGAATGATACTTCACATTGGAAAGTTCTCCCTTTATCTGCACATTTCGCAGCAGATAATCATTTTCAAACATTTTTTTAATATATAAATTAATCTGTGAAACCGAATATACTGTCGCCATACCTTTTCCTATCTTATGCTTTTCTCAACTTTCCCAAGCACTGCATTGACAAATCCCTTTGCATCCTCATCACAATAAATCTTTGCAAGTTCCACCGCCTCATTGATTGCCACACGATCCGGCACATCCTCTTCATAAAGAATTTCATATACGGCAATCCGCATGATCGTGATTTCTGCTTTTCCGATGCGGTTCAAATTCCATCCTTCACAACATTCCTCAATTTTTTTATCAATTTCATCTATCTTTATAAGAATATCATTTGCCTTATTTTTAATATAATTTAAATTCTCCTCACTTTTTCCCGACAGTTCTTCCAGGGAAAAATCAATCTGTTCTTCCATTTCTTCCTCTGATATAAAAGGAAGCCGAAACAATATTTTGAATACTTCTTCTCGAATCTGACTTCTTAGCATGTTCTAATCCTCTCTCTGTGTAACATTTCAGTAACGATAAGAAGGCTGCTCAAAAGCCTTTTTCAAGGTTTCAGAACAGCCTCTTTCTCTTTTGGCTATGCCTTAACAGCCTTTTCCTCTTTATCAAATGCAACACCTGCAATCCTCACACGAACCATGGAAACTTTCAGTCCTGTCATTGTCTCGATTGCCTGTTTTACCTTTTCCTGAACCTTTGCAGATACATCCATAACACTGTATCCATACTTAAGCTCTAAGGATAAATCCACCTTGACATCCTCCGGGGAAACACTCACTTTGACCCCTTTCGAAAGATTCTTCATGCCAAGCTTGCTGACTAATTCATTGGTGATATTGCCGTACATTTTTGCGACACCTTCCACCTCTGTTGCTGCCAGCCCTGCAATAATTGCGATCACATCATCTGCAATCTGAATATCTCCAAGAACACCTGCCTCCTTGAAGCTGTATGCATTGCTCTGCGTTTCTGCTGCCATTTTGATTCCTCCTTTGCCAACCTATGACTATATCCTTACTCATATGTAGTATAGTATACCAAACATTCTATACTTTTTGCAATGCTTTTGCAAATTTTTATTCACTCTGTATTGTAGTAATTACAATATCATTCAATTCGCATCCTGTTTTTCTTGTGATGATATCTTCTATCTGAGTCCGCTGTTTATCGGTGAGGGATGCCGCATTTATGGTTACATCCACGCTTTCATCTGAAATACTCACAATCGAATCTGCAAACCCCTTGGCTGCAAGCTGGGTTTCTGCTGCACTTTCTTTTTCCATACGCTCTGTCATGGATAACATTTTATCGATAGCATCCTTTTTTGCATCCTCTGACAGATTTTCATTATTGATGATTTCTAAAAGCATTTCCTTTGCCTTGGAACGGGTTTGTTCCCGGTTAAGTTTCGCCTGGGATAAAGTAACAGAACCACTGGTAAGAACTGCCTCTCCTACTGTCTGTGAATCAATCGGATCTCCATTTTCATCTACACTTGCTTCTGCATATTCTTCTTCCTCACCGGAAACATCTGCGTCTTCGTTTTCTGTGCCTGACGCAGTCTCTGAACTTTCTTCCATATCCTCTGCTGTGTCTTCCTGTGCAAGATCTTCTCCGGAAACAGTATCTTCCACTGCTGCACTCACGGTTTCATCATCTGAGTTGCCACTGGCACCCTCGCTTTCCATATTTTCCACCGAAGTATTTAATACCTGTTTGTCACTGGTAAAATTCAGGTATCCCGCCACCGCAATCATAATGGCAAGAGCAGTAATGATCACCTGATTCTTTTTTAATAATTTTTTCATAAAAGTCCTCGCTTTCTGAATTTTATTCCTGCTTTAATTTACACACTACTATTTTATGGGCATCAATTGAAAATAATGCCTGAACTGCCTCTTTTATACGAAGGGTAAGAGCAGTATTATCGCCACCTTCACACACAACGACTACGCCCTCGATGTCTGGATACGTCTCCTGCACTACGATTGGCTCCGTGTCGCCTCCGGTTTCCACCAGAACAGTTTCCTGATCCCTTTTTATACTGGTTCTCTCTATCTCCTTCCCTTCCTCCTTGCTGTTTTCGGTCTCGCTTTCATAGGGCTGATTCTTGTCTAATATTTTCTCACCGCTATCCTTCAGTGTGATCATGACCAATACTTTCCCTGCACCCTCCATGCCTCCTATGGTTTGTTCTAGCTTATTCTCTAACTCTTCAATATATGCATCATTTTTCTCATTTTCTAGCGAAGAATCTGTTTCCTGTTCTTCCGTAATCTTTTTTTCATTCTTATCTTTCTGTGATAATGAGGATACCGGAGTTGCAATCAGCAAAAAGAAAACTCCCAGCAAAAAGAAAATAACCACTTTTTCCTGTTTTTCCCTGCTTATTTTCATATTTTTAATAAAGTGAAAAGGCATCTCCTCTTTTCTTTCCTGTTCTATTTCTTCCTGTATTGTTTCTTTTGTTTTTTTTGTTTCTTTTGCTTCGTTTTTCTCTTCACTCATTTTCATAACAAATCCTTACCTCCTCTCCAAACAGATTTTTAAGATATATTTCAATTTTTTCTAATTGGTTTACCGTTCCGGAAAAAGAAAGTTCTATCTTATCTACCGTTCCATCTTCTTTTGCGGCAACCCGGATCTGTTTTATCGGATAACCCGCTTCCTGCAATGCTGCCATTAACTGCATACTTACAGACTCCTCATATAAATCCAGATTTGCCTCCGTAATCTTATCCTCTTCCGTTTCCATTATCAAAAAATTTTTGATATAGGATGCATAAGTACTCTCATCTATTTGAAACAACTCCATAACCGGATGCAACATGACCAGAATAAACAAAAGACCCACAATCATACCAATATGCTTCATATAGGCTTTATTCGGACATAGCATCAAAATTACAGAAGCAAATATACCAAATAAAAGGCCGCTTCTTACCCATGAAAGTATCCACTCCATCTCCATCCTCCTAATCGTTACTATTCCGATGTACTCCCGGTGCAGCAGGCTGCGAAGCAGCCAATCATAATTTTTATTATCGGAAGCAAAATTTACAGTCAGCGTTCGCACAGTGTTTTTTAATGTTTTTTCCTGACGCGCGGTTCTTTAGAAAACCTTTTCT
>JBJEJE010000143.1:0-7010 GCA_051877755.1 Lachnospiraceae bacterium
TTAGAATATTACATTAGCTTGTGAATGGAGGATTATCAGTTTGAAGTGGAAGATTGAGAAAAAATATATCCGGGTAGGACTTTTAGCTTTGACAGTTATTGTCTTATCCATATTATTTAATTATGTGTTAGAACATGAAGCACAGTTTGCAGAATTTAAGTCTGTGATAGGAGGGACTATGTGGCCGATTATTGTGGGCTGTATCCTGGCTTATCTGCAAAATCCGGTGCTTAATTTTTTTGAACATTATTTATTTATGCCTATGGGAAAGGTGCTTTTTCGAAGAAATGAAGAAAGACAGAAAAAGGTTTCCAGAGGGCTCGGAATATTATGCACATTGATTTTGTTTTTTGTTCTGGTAGTAGGCGGTCTGTATCTTGTTATTCCGCAGGTTTATCTTTCTCTTAGCAAGATTGTGACAGAGGCACCCAATTATTATACGAAGATTGCTGTCTGGGTAGAATCTTTAGACCCTGACAAATCGGAGGTGAGTAAATATTTGTTGATGGGGTTTGACCGCATTTATTCCCAGGCAATTACCTATCTGAATGAAGATATTCTCCCGAATATGGACAAGATTGTGGCAGGAATAACATCCGGAATTGTTGGCGGATTGAAGATGGTCTTGAATGTTGTGCTTTCCATAATCATTTCTGTTTATGTCATGACAGAGAAAGAAATCCTGATTTCTGTCGGAAAGAAGCTGGTCTTTAGTATTTTCAGCCGGAAGCATGCAAACAGTGTGATGAAAGGTGTCCGCTATGCAAATCAGGTATTCGGAGGTTTCATTAATGGTAAGATTATTGATTCGTTTTTGATTGGAGTCATCTGCTATGCTTTTATGCAGATTGTAGGTCTGGATTATGCAGTATTGATCAGTATAATTGTTGGTATTACCAATATTATACCGTATTTTGGACCGTTTATCGGTGCGATTCCAAGTATACTGATTCTGTTGATGATGGACTTTAAACAGGGTTTGATTTTTGCTATTTTTGTTGTTGTATTGCAGCAGGTGGACGGCAATATCATTGGTCCGCTTATTCTCGGTGACCGCTTAAGGATATCCAGCATGTGGATTTTGTTTGCAATTCTTATTGGCGGAGGATTTTTCGGAGTGCCGGGAATGATTTTGGGAGCACCATGCTTTGCCTGTATGTATGCATTGGTGGGAACCATCTGCAAAGTGAAGCTGACAGAGAAGAATCTGCCGGTGGATACGGAGGCTTATTATAATATCGATTATGCAAGGCTTGACAGTGATGCTGTTGTTATGAGAAGGGAAAAGCAAGACGGGTCTGGAAGTGAGACGGAGGAAGAATGCAAAACATCGGAACCGGAAGAGACAAGGGAAGAAGCAAAAAATGAAGATACAAAAGATACCTGATTGAAAAGATGAATTTGATGGAATGATAATGAATGCAGTAGTATAATGACAGGAAGTGAAGTATATGATTCAGGATGATTTAAAACGAAAAAAAGCAGGATTGATATTGGAAGGTGGAGCTTCCAGAGGTGTATTTACAGCTGGTGCCTTGGATTATCTGCTGGAACAGGATTTTTTATTTCCTTATGTAATCGGTGTGTCAGCAGGGGCATGTAATGCATTAAGCTATGTATCCAAGCAGAAAGGCAGAAGTTTTAACTGTATGGCACCTCCTAATAAAGAAGACGCCTATAAGAATTCATTTAGAAAGGCAATCCGTCAGCGGAGCATTTATGATATGGACAAATTGTTTGAAACCTTTCCCAATGAAACCTTCCCGTATGATTTTGAGGCTTATTTACAACAGGGAATGGAGTGTGAAATGGTGGTGACAAATGTTCTTACCGGAAAGGCTGAGTATATGTCGGAAAAGAACAGTGTCACAAGACTTTGTAATATCTGTCGTGCCTCATCCAGTCTTCCTCTGGCAGCACCGATGGTCACGATTGATGGAGTACCGTATTTAGATGGCGGATTGGCGGATTCCATACCGCTTAAACATGCTTTGAAAACAGGTCATAAGAAGAATGTGCTGATTCTTACCAGACCATATGGATATCGCAAGAAATTTCCAAGCGAGAGTGCACGGATGTATATTGCATTTTATAAGAAATATCCGAATCTGGTAAAAAGTATTTATTACAGACCATATTATTATAATAAGACAATGGAAGCGATAGAACGTCTGGAGAAGGAAGGGAAAATCTTTGTCCTTCGGCCGACCCTTGCCTGTCCGCATCGTACTGAGGCAGACAGACAAAAGCTAACGGCATTTTATAATCATGGATACAACACCATGGAAATGCAGTTTGACGACATGAAGAAATTCTTAGGTGTCTGAGATTATACAAAGCGGTTCAGTTCTTCATTATAGGAATAATCAATAGAAGCCAGCTTCGAGATGATAGTGTCTGGAACTAATTCCATGTCATCACATAGAATGGACAGACTGGGATATTCATCCCGAAGCTTGGTGTTGATATAGCTTAAAAGCATCATTGGGTCATTTGGTATACTTGCCATAATGTAATCTCCTTTCGTTGCTGGTATACATATATAGTATAATTATAAGCCGTAATGTCAAGAAAAATGAGAAAGAGGATGAAAATGTGAAAAAAGAAGAGAATCAAAAACCTTCACCGTTAAAGGAAAAATTGGAACAGGATATCAGACAGCATGAACAGCATAAAGAACAGTTAAATGAAAAGACGGTGGCATTCAAACAGCAGATTGAGGAAATAAAGCAGACAAGGAAAAGTACATATAGCTTCAAACGCCTTTTTCGTGCAGCATTTAATCTGAGTGCTGACCAGGCTGATTATAATGAGATAAACGACAGGATTGAATCGGGAGTGGTGCTTCGGGGAACCAATATGTGTATTCTGATTCTTGCCATATTTATTGCATCTGTAGGACTTAACATGAATTCAACAGCAGTAATCATAGGTGCCATGCTGGTATCGCCGCTGATGGGACCGATTATGGGAATTGGTTTTTCCATTGCTATTTACGATACGAATTTATTAAAACGTTCTGCGACCATTTTGTTATTTGAAGTGGTGGTGGCACTTGCAACTTCTACACTGTATTTTACGCTTTCTCCGATTACCACAGCAAGCAGTGAGCTGCTTGCCAGAACCAGTCCCACAATCTGGGATGTAATTATTGCAATTTGCGGTGGGCTTGCCGGTATGATTGGAACCACCAGAAAAGAGAAATCCAATATTATACCGGGTGTGGCAATTGCAACTGCCCTGATGCCGCCTCTTTGTACGGCAGGATATGGACTTGCCGTGAGAAATCTCCGGTACTTTTTAGGTGCCATGTACCTGTTTTGTATCAACGGAGTGTTTATTGCCATTTCGACCATGCTGATAACTGTTTTTCTCCGCCTGCCTTCAAAGAGTACTGCAAATCCGGAGACAAAAAAACAGATTATGAAGCGTGTTATCCTTGTGGCTGTGGTGGCGATTGTACCTTCCGTTTTTCTGGGCGCCAATATTGTTAAGGATACGGTTTTTGATAATAATGTCAGCAGTTTTGTGGAGCAGGAATTTCAGTTTGAAAATACCCAGGTGGTTCAATACAATGTGGATGATGATAAAAAAGAATTAAAGGTTGCAGTGATTGGAGCAACGCTAAGTGAGGATACCATTGAAGAACTCAGAAAAAGCATGGAGGATTACCATATTTCCAGTCTGGATTTAAAAGTACAGCAGACAGAAGTAAAGGCCGGTATTACCACAGATGAGTTGGAAGAGTATGTGAAAAGTGAAACCAGCCAGTTAAATGCAGAGAATGAGGCAGATTATCAGGAACTGCAGAGTAAGCTGATTGCTGCAAAATCCGAACTTTCTGCATACGAAGAAAAACAAGTGGATGCAGCTGCATTACAGGAGGAACTGTCCGTTCTGTATCCGGATGTTTCCAAGGTCTGGGCTGGATATCTTAGCAACGGGGATATGGAAAATATGGTTGCTGTCATAGAAGTAAAAGAAAAGCTTTCTGAAGAATCCATGCAGATTATAAAGAACTGGCTGCAAAAGAGGCTGGATCAGGAAGCAGTTATCTTATATCAGAATGCGGACGGCATTTTGTATACGGTGGAAAAAAGTAAAGAGGAAAATACAGATGAGATGAACGGACAGGATGCAGAAATGGATGTTCAGAAAGAGGATACGACAGAAAAGGAATGAAAGAGAGGAAAGAAAAATGGAACAATTTGAAGGATATACTTATGTAGAAGGCGGTGTATGTGCTGCAAAAGGATTTCGGGCAAATGGTTTAAACTGTGGTTTGAATCCGGAGAAATCCAAGAATGATCTGGCATTGGTAGTAAGTGACAAAATATGTAACGCGGCAGCGGTTTATACTATGAATAAAGTTAAGGGTGCACCAATCCTTGTAACTCAAAAGCATTTATCGGCAACGAAAGGTAAGGCAAGAGCAGTGATTGCCAATTCCAAGAATGCCAATACCTGTAATGCGGATGGAGAAGAAAAAGCACAGAAGATGACAGAACTTGCGGCTGGAGAACTGGGAATTTCGGCAGATGAGATTATTGTTGCTTCTACCGGTGTAATCGGGCAGATTCTTCCTATTGAGCCGATAGAGAGTCATATAAAGGAGCTTGCGCAGGGACTTTCCTATGCGGGCAATGCAAAAGCTGTAAATGCGATTATGACAACGGATACTGTGCCAAAGGAAGTGGCAGTTCAATTTGAGATTGCCGGAGCAACCTGTACTTTAGGTGGAATGGCAAAGGGAAGCGGTATGATTCATCCTAACATGGCAACAACACTTAATTTTGTGACAACGGATGCCGCCATTTCTACTGAACTCATACAATGTGCCCTTTCTGAAATCACAAAGATTACCTATAACTGTCTGAGTATTGATGGGGATACTTCGACCAATGATATGGTCTGTGTAATGGCAAATGGTATGGCAGATAATCCGGAGATTACGACAAAAGGGGAAGAATATGAAGTGTTTAAACAGGCACTTTATATCGTTATGATGAATATGACGAAGATGCTGGCAAAGGACGGGGAAGGTGCGACAAAGCTTATCGAATGTACGGTTTCTGATGCAAAGGATTTGGATACCGCCATTATCGTGGCAAAGAGTGTCATCCGTTCTCCATTGTTTAAATGTGCCATATTTGGAGAAGATGCCAATTGGGGACGGATTCTTTGTGCTGTGGGATATGCAGAGGCGGATTTTGACATAAATAAAGTGGATGTGGATATGGCTTCCGCAAAAGGGGTGCTTCCGGTGTGCAGAAGTGGAGCCGGGGTGGAATTTTCCGAGGAGTTTGCCAAAACCGTATTGGCTGAGGATGAGATTTATGTAAATATTTCTTTGAATGCCGGGGAGGCATCCGCCAAGGCATGGGGCTGTGACCTGACATATGATTATGTAAAGATAAATGGAGACTATCGTTCTTAATATAAAAACAGGAGGCATTTTATGGGAGTTTTATCTGATTTAGAACCGGCAAGGGTATTTTATTATTTTGAGGAAATCTGTAAGATTCCGCATGGTTCCTACCATGAACAGGCAATCAGTGATTATCTGGTGAGCTTTGCAAAAGAACATGGATTTACGGTGTATCAGGATTCATTATTTAATGTGGTAATGCTTGTTCCGGCAAGTGCAGGCTATGAAAACGAAGAGCCGCTGATTTTGCAGGGACATATGGATATGGTATGTGAAAAGACAGCGGGTGCGTCTATTGATATGGAAAAAGAGGGACTTACCCTTGCTGTGGATGGGGATTATGTTTATGCCAAAGACACGACTTTAGGCGGTGATGACGGAATTGCAGTTGCTTATATGCTTGCCATTGCAGAGAGTAAGGATATTGCACATCCTCCTCTTGAACTGATCATTACGGTATCGGAAGAAGTGGGGATGGAAGGTGCCAGAGAGATTGATTTATCCATGTTAAAGGGTCATTGTATGTTAAATCTGGATTCGGAGGAGGAAGGCATTTTCTTAAGCAGCTGTGCCGGAGGATTATCTGCCCATGTGACACTTCCTGTTGTATGGGAAAAGTCGGCAGAACTTTTGTGGTATGAACTGTCCGTATCTGGCCTTCTCGGTGGACACTCCGGATGTGAAATTGATAAGGGAAGGGCAAATTCTAACAAAGTAATTGCCAGGGTGCTCAGTGAACTGAAAAAGGAAGTGCGTTTTTCTCTGCATAGTATGGAGGGCGGCAAGAAGGATAATGCCATTCCGCTGTATTCCAAGGCTGTCATAGGATTGACGGAGGAAGAGGCTGCAAAGGCAGAGGAAATGGTGGAAGATATAGATTCTATATTAAAATCAGAATATGCCAGAACGGATGCAGGTATTACGGTAAAGCTTGTTCCCTGGGAAGAGGATGTGGACACAGCCGATAAGAAATTACAACGGAGGCTTGTACTTGACCGGTTAAGCAGCCTGCGGGTTCTTGCTTTTCTGATGGCAGTACCGGATGGTATCCAGGGGATGAGTATGTCTGTGCCGGGGCTTGTGGAAACGTCGTTGAATATGGGTATCATGGAGCTTACGGAGGATCATTTATTTACACAGCATGCAATCCGAAGCAGCGTTACCACGAAAAAGAATTATGTTGCATCCCAGGTGGAAAGTCTTGTGAGCGGTTTAGGCGGCAAAGTTGAGAAAAAGGGCGAGTATCCGGCTTGGGAGTATAAGGAGGAGTCTGTAGTTCGCAAAAAGGTAACAGCACTTTATGAGAAAATGTATGGAAAAACACCGGTAGTGGAAGGGATTCATGCGGGATTGGAATGTGGACTTCTGGCAGCTAAGATTGGGGATTTGGATTGTGTTTCCATGGGACCGGATATTCTGGATATCCACACAACTGCCGAGCGGTTATCCATTTCTTCTACAAAACGGGTTTATGAATTCCTGATTGAATATTTAAAACAGAAATAAGATTCAAAATATCTAAAAAAGGATAATCTCTCGGAATCCTGAGTGATTATATCCAGCACAACTGGTAATGAACATT
>JBJEJE010000144.1:0-6925 GCA_051877755.1 Lachnospiraceae bacterium
ATCCAAAGCACTGCTTTTATTATATCAAACGAATGGGTACAATTTGGGTACTAATAAGGGGTATTTTTGAAATTTTTTCAATTTTTTTATTTTTTTCCAGATTTAGAGAGGCATTCGTCATTTCTCCCCAGCTATACTGTGCCATATACTGACCGTGATAGGCATTGATACCGCTGGCAGTTCCTTCTTTACTCTGGAAGAAAGAAACATTGATGTAACTACCATTACCACTAAAAGTATTAAAATCTTGGAAAAACGTTTGAAAGATACCTAGGAAGAACTTCAAAAACAATGGCACCCATTATTGAGTGCCACTGCATTACCTTTTCGCCGCAATTCATAATACGACTGTAATAAGTTTTTGTTATTTACTTCACTGTAACCTTTACTTTCTTAGCATATCCATTTCTGGCATATACATAAATCGTACAGGTTCCTTTTCCGACTGCTTTAATCTTACCTTTTGAAGATACCGTTGCAACTTTCTTGTTGCTGGTTGCATAACGGAACTCCTTTGCATGATAATCCGTAAGCTGTTTCTTAGTCTTGTCTACTAATACTGTCTTTGCCTTAATTGTGGCTGTCTTTCCTTTCTTCAAGGTGTAAGAACTCTTACTCAGCTTAATAGATTTCACATTTGTGTAAGCAGTATTTTGTCTACCTACGATATGAGCAGTAATTGTCTTTCCAAGTTTCACCTGTTTTCCATCTACCAGCTTATAGGCTTCCACATAAATCTTGTAATTCTTCTTCAAGTTCAGCTTCTTGCCATTTATCTTTTTCACGGTAAGTTTGGTTACTTTACCACTCTTTACCTGATTTAAGGATTTCTTCGTAAACTTGGTTCCACAATATGTTACATATACATTATAGCCATCAGCACCGCTTACCTTGCCCCACGCAATATTAATCTGGCTCTTAGTCTGGCTGACTTTTAATTTTGCATTTAAGGTCAATGCATTCTTTTCCTGTTGCTGCTTTGTCACCTGTGTTTCTTCCGTGGTGCCAGGGTTATCCGGCTGACTTGGATTATCTGGCTGGCTTGGGTTATCTGGCTGGCTTGTTGCATTTACAGTAATCTTACATTCTGCAGTCTTTTGACCATCTTCTGTCGTTGCTGTGATAGTACATGTTCCGTTACCAACTGCGGTAACCTTACCATTTTCGTCTACGGTTGCCACCTTCGGATCACTGGTGGTCCATTTTACTTTCTTGTTGACTGCGTCTGCAGGTGATACGGTTGCTGTAAGCTGAACACTGTCTCCAATTTCTGAAATGGTATAAGTCTCTTTGTCCATCTTAACAGAACTTGGTGTAATCTCATCACTATAAACTACTGCATAAACAGAGAATTTATCTGTCTTAAAGGTTAAGTCATATCCATTTTGTGTTGTATCCAATACCTCAGTAGTCAACTCACCATTTGCTTCTTCATGCACACGTACAATATTGTAGGTTCTGCGGATATTGTCTTTATCCGGACGAAGGTCTGTTGGAACGGTAATCTTTACAGTCTGCACAAATCCCTGTCCATTACCAAGTGCCGCATCTGATGTATCTGTTATTCTTTCCGTGCCGCTGGCAAGTACATTGTTACCATTCGTTACACGATAGGTCATGAACAGTGATAAATCAAGATACATTCCCACAGTAGCGTCACTGGCTATCTTGTTGCTCTCTTTAATGATATTTGCAATTTCTGCTTTTTCTTCACTTGTTACAATATCTTTGGCGTCCTTCATTTCAACATAAAGCAATGCATTATAGTCCGCACCGCTTCCGCTTTCGATTGCAGCTATTGCCTGATCAATCTTAGCCTTTTCTTCTTCTGTTGCTCCAGCTTTGCTTGCTTCAATCTGTGAAATCAGAAGGTTCTTTGCGTCCTCCTGTGACACTTTCTCGATTGCAGGTTTTGCTTCCTCAACAGACGGGTCGATAACTATTGTATTTGCGATGTTTCCGGTCCAGTTCGGGTTGGCTACCTTTTTGCTTACCAACTTATCATCTGGATTCTTGTAATTACCATTATCGGCAGCATCAATTGTAACCACATAATTTCCATCTGCCTCGCTTACAGTTACGGTATAGTCATCATCTTCCTCCAAAATAACTGTCTTTCCAAGAACAGTATCCTTTACTATTACATTTACACCACCATCAGGTTTTGCTTCAACATAAAGCATTCCCGGTGTCAATGTCTTCTTTGCAATCTCAAAGTTACCTGCGTCTTCACTTAAAGTAATATTGTAATTATCGTTTGAAAGGTTTTCTACTGAATAAGCATAGTTTCCTGCATCTTCACCTTCTTCTCTTGTAAGAGAACCTTCAAGGGTATCTCCATCTAACAGTCCATCTGCTGTATAGGACAATGTTTCGCCATTATCACCATAAGTCTTGCCTTGTCCCGCAGTTGGCTTGATTACAACATTTCTCTTTGTTACGGTATAATCTGCCGCAACAGTTGTGACAACATAATTCTTCGTATCATAAGAAACCGTTACAGCTTTCTCATATAATCCGGCATTGTCACCTTTCTTAACAGTTGTAGTTGCAGAGAACTTTGTACTATCCTTTTCATAAATGGTTCCGCTTGTCACTTCGTAGCTTAATGTGGCAATATCATCACCATATACACTTTCTCCTGCATTTGCCTTAACAGTAACCGGCTTTGGCTCAATCTTCACTTTTGCAGAGCCTTCATACGGTTCGTAAATCTCGTCCTTTACTACCTTGTAGTAAACCGTATATTCTCCTGCGTCAGTAAATTCCGGCTTTTTGTCGGTATATTCATCTTCTTCAGAAGTCTTATATGTAACTGTCATGCCATCAGCACCATCTATGGTGATTGACTTCGGTTTACTGTCATAAGTGACACCTTCCACATCCTGTGCAGAGATACCTGTCAGCAACTGTTTTGTGATTTTCCACTGTACCGTTGCAGAACCTGTATAGTTTCCTTTACCGTTAATCTTCACGGTATATGTACCATAAGCCTTTTTCGTCAGTTCACTGGTTTCATCTATCTCATAATCTTCTACGGTCAGTTCTGTTTCACCTAACATTACCTTTGAAATGCTCTGGGTGATATCACTTCCAGTGTACACTTGATTTCCCTTATCTAAGGTAATCACTGCTTTTTCCAATGACTTCGGCAGAATGGTAAACTTCACGCCTTTTACTACTGTAATGGTGTAGTTATCTGCGGAGAGATTACCTTCTGCGATTGCATAATCTGCGACATCTTCACCCTCTGCACGGGCTAACTTACCCTTAATCACGGATTCTGTATCTCCGTTTGCCAATCCAGTGACGGTATAAGTCAATTTCTCCGGTTCAGCGTCCCCAAATACTTTTGACTGGTTGCTATCTGGTGTTACTGTCAGCATTGCCTTGTTAATAGTAAAGGTTCCCGGCTTGAATGTGATTTTATAATTCGGATTTGAACCCTCGCTCTGGCTGGCATTCATTGTATATTCGTCTACTGCTTCACCCTCTGCACGAGTTACGGTAATTCCGCTTAATTTATCAGTACCAACCAATGGTGTTGCACTATCCACCTCAAAGGACAATGCCGGATCAGCTTCGCCATAAGTCTTTTCAGCGTCCTTTACATTGACGGTGATTGCTTTTGCTGAAATATCAACCGTTGTAGTCGGCTGTTCCTTCAACGTATAATTGTCTACATCTTCTCCAGCCAATGTCATGCCGGAAATGATAACTTCCTTTCCGGTTCCCGCATTGGCATCTGCCATCGTTCCGGTTCCGCCGGTTACGGTTACTTTCTCACTTCCCACCAGTCCATCTGCAGTTGTCACTTCACCGGAAACAATAACTTCTGTACTTCCATTGTATTCACGATTTGTTGCAGAAGCTGTAATGGTAACTTCCTTTTGAGTAATGTCTGCACTTAAGGTTTCTGTCGGAATGGTAATATCATAGTTTTCAGCTTTTGCCTGACCTCCAGTTACATTTATGACTGCACTACTATTATCAACAGTAACTGTCTTGCCGGTTCCTACACTCTTGTCTTCAAATGTTCCGGTCACTCCGGTAATGGCAATCTCCTCGTCATCTATGCCGAATTCAACAGTTGCCTCTACGTTTGCTGTGGTATTACCATCATAAGACTTATTCACTGCTTTAACAGTTGCAGTCAGTGGTTTTGCTGTCACAGTAACTTCAGCCGATGCTTTGTAAACGTTACAGCCACTCTTTTTCACTTTGTACCAGATTGTCTTTGTTCCTATATCGGTTATGGTTGGACAATTTTCGTCAAACAGTCCATCCGCAGTTTCAGAATATAAAACCGTCGCACCTTCATAATCTGTTGTAACCTTAATCCCATGACCTTGTCCATCATATGCTGTATTACCTTCATTGTCTGCTACTGCATGAATTTTACCTTCCTCAAGATTGTCAATACCTATAATCGTCCATGTTGCAAATGCACTCCCTTTATAGTTACCGTTTTCTTTCGCTGTAACCGTAACGGTGTACTCTCCAACTTCACTCTGCGAAGTAATACCATCTCCGGAAATCTCATAATCACTTTCTGCAATAATACTTGGAGTTCCATCTGTCACCGATATATCCGGTTTTCTGCTGGTGTTGCCATCATATTCATAGGAGTTTTCAGACAATGTAATCATACTGTTCGCAAGCGGTTTCTGTCCTATTGTAGCTGTCACCGAACCTATCGGTTCGCTCTCTGAACCACTATCAAAATGGTTTTTATCTCCCTTTACGTAATAATAAAACGTATATTCTCCTGCATTGGTTGCCGTTGGAACCGTGGTTGTCCATTCATCACTGCCGTCCAGTTTGTAACACATGGTTCCGGTAGAACTGCTGCGTTCATCCAACGTAGAGCCACCACTTACCAATTCCTGAGCAGAACCATTATAGGTAAGTTCAGTCCGGGCTGTTGGTGCTGTATAGACAGAATCTACCATTTTAATCTCAAACTTTTCCGACTCTGCCGTATACTCCTGTCCACCCGATGTTACTTTCATCGTTGCCTTATAGCTTCCTACATCGGTAGGAGCGTCTGTTGATGGTCCATAGACCGTGCCGTCAACCCCTGTATACGTAATTTCCGGCATATCAATACCTGCATAATCCCATATCTTTTTCTCTTCGCCGTCATAATGTATCCCATCGTAAGGACTGCCGGTATAATCCGCATCTTCTGCCTGCAATGACAGGGTCAGTATATTCGGATGAAAAGCACAATACCTTTCCTCATCTATACACTTTGCCTTGATCTGATTCGCATTGACAGAGATATCGCCCCAGGTATCCTCATTCTTGTTCCCATTGCTGCAATACGCCAAGTTATGTGTATGTTTTTTTATCTGCAATTCTGTACCATTGTGTTCCAATGCATATACTTTCGTATTATGTGTCCGGTCCATGAAAAAGTATTTAATATCTTTTTCCAGATTAGAACTGACATTTGTTCCATATCCACTGGTAACAACTGTAGGGTCTTGACCAGTCTGCGAGTTAAAGGCAGACACACCAATCCGGCTGCCTTCTTCCAGTCCGTTCACGGTAATTGTTTTCCCATCCCTCACATATACATTATTCTCGACGCCTTTCACTGTATTACCGGTAATATTGACTTTTCCCTGAACAGACATGGTTCCACTTGCAAAATGGACACCCCCGCCTTTGTGAACAGTATAAGAGCTAGAACTGGCTGTTTGTTCCACTGTATTGTTAATGATACTGCCGCCATACATATTAAAGGCAGATTTTGAGTTTTCAATCTCTATTGCACCGCCACCAGATGTTGCCGTATTATTCTTTATCGTGCCGCCATACATATTTACTGTGCTCTCTCCTGATGAACAAGCAATAAAAATTGCACCACCCCATGCAGCATTATTATTTTCAATGATACCATTATAAATATTCAGTGTAGAATCTTCTACATAAAAAGCTCCACCTTTTTGGGAACCATTATTGTAACACCCCTTACCACCAGTGATACTCCCGCCAGAACAACAATCATAAATATTAAGTGTCGCACCATCTCTCAAGAGAATATAATACCCATTTAAATCAATTTTATGACCGTTTAAGCAGAGATTTAATGTTTTACTGCATATAAGCGGCTCTGATAGGGTTAAATCTTCTTGCAAATATAAATCATAATTATCGGTTCCATCGATCCTCTTACCTTCAAAATTTTCGAACACAATGTTATTATGTTTTTGTCTTGGTTTCATCCACATGTCATAACTGTAGTATTTATTATTATTTTCATCATAAGTAGTCACACTCAACGAATGAAGATCACTAACGAAGTTGAATGCCTGCTCTGATGTCACCATCCACTCGCCTGTCGCATTAGATACACTAACTAAATCGCTATTGCCACTTTGGACAAATATAATTTTTGCACCTGTTTTTTCAATTTCGGGGGTTATACCTACTGCATCCAAAATATCAGACAGTTTAACACTTGCACCCCGATTTAAGTAATACATATCTGAAGAAGGATTACCCCAGTAATTCCAGTAAAACTCTACGTAATCACAAGAGGAACCGTCTGTCTCTGCTTCGCCGCTTCCCGTATTTTCTCTTTCACCTTCATTTGCAAAGGCAGTAACCGGTGCCAGCGAAAACACCATCACAAAAACAAGTATCCATGCCAGCACTCTGCTTTTTAATATTCTTCCTTTCTCCATAATCATTCATCTCCTTATCTTTTATAATTTTATCTATATACAAAGGCTTATTGATTTAATAAGACCCTGTCGTTTTCGAAACAGCCTGGCAAACCAGCCTTTCTTTCGCACAGGCTGCGTCTTTTCCGGCTCCGGCTGCTGCTCTGTATCACGCACCGGCATATTGATCTGAAAAGGTGGAAGGCTGTCCAGTTCATTCAGCTTTTCCCTGATTTTTGCCGCTGTCACCG
>JBJEJE010000145.1:0-6774 GCA_051877755.1 Lachnospiraceae bacterium
ATTAAGATTTTAACAGCGGAAGCTTATATTGATATAATGCATCATTAATCTTATTCAAGTCGTAGTCCTTATTATTGATATAAGTAGCAATAATAATATCTCTTGTATCCTTTGCGTATAAGTCTCTGTGGTGGTATGTTTCCAATACACGTCGGACAGTTTTTCGGTTCATTTTTGCGGCAATACAAAGAATAAGTATGATGTCCCTGGAGGGCTGGGTTTTAATACCACCAAGAATGTCATATATATAGGATTTTGAGATAAGCCCCATGCAGTTTTGAACAATGGAGGCAGCGGTAATGTTATTTTCCGCAATATATTCGGAAAAGATATTTGTATTCATTTGAGTGGAACCATATTGGGAGATATAGGAATCCATCTGGGTTTTGTCCATCTGATTGAGGATATTTAGTAATTCGGTAGTCGGTTTTTCTTTCATAGTTATATTCATTCCTTTGTAAATATTTCATGCCTGTCGTGGATGGGCTGTCAGTTGTCTTTCGTAAAAATGAAATATGTGCTATAATAGGAGCACTTCATGAGCCGGAGGCGGCTTTGGTGCAGGTAATACTTATGTACGATGATAAAAATACTTTTTAATATTATACTATGATTTGGGAGAAAGAACAAGGAAAGGCAATATGACGTTAGAAGAAAGATACGAATTATCATGTTACGAGGAAGTTTCGAGATTACATGAATTGAAAGACATCTGGCTTGTCCGGCATAATGAGGATGGGACTTTCTATGTTAAAAAAAGACTTGAATTGTATAATAAAGTTGTTTATGAACGACTTATGGAGGGGAAGTTTGCCAATATTCCGGAAATCATTATGTGTGTGGAAGAAGATGATAAGCTGGTTGTGATTGAGGAATATATACATGGTGCATCTTTAGAAAGAATTTTGGAGAAGGATGGTATACTTTCGGAACAGAGAGTTTTGCAGATTATGCTGAGTCTTTGTGATATCTTAGACAATTTACATAGGAGTTCTCCTCCGATTATTCATAGAGATATCAAGCCATCCAATATTATGATAAGTAGTGATGGGGTAGTTAAATTGATTGATTTTAATGCGGCAAAGGAATTTAGCTATGGTCATGAAGAAGATACAAGACTTATGGGAACGAAGAAGTTTGCTGCACCGGAGCAGTACGGATTTGGACAATCTGATCCGCGTACAGATATTTATGCGTTGGGAATAACGATGCATTATCTGTTAACCATGACGTATCCGGGAGAAAATGAACTTTCAGGCATTTTTGGTAATATTATTAAAAAATGTATTGCACTAGATAAGAATGAACGATATCAGACTGTAAGTTCTTTGAAGGTGGATTTACAGAAACTGGGACAGGGTGCTTCGCATGGATATTTACGCGACAGACAAGAGAATGACAGAAAAGAAAATTTTCAGCGAAAAGATGAGGACAGAAAAAATAAGAATTATTTTACAATGCCTCTATATGCAAGAAAAAGTGTATTTCCAATAGGGTTTCGTTCCGGTATAGTATGGAAAATGATAGTTGCGGTTTATGGATATGCATTAATATTCTGGATGTGTTGGAATACCGATGTTGTTGGCTCGGACGGAGTGGCACTTAAAGGATATCCGCTATGGGCAAATAGAATTGCTATTTTGATTATCTTTTTGGGTGGAATATATTTTTTCGGTAATTATTGTGATATCCGTTACCAGCTTCCGCTTATGAAAAAGAACCGGATTCTTCATTGGCTACTTGCGTTTGTTTATTTCCTGTTATTTTGTCTGCTTGTTATCATTCTTTTAGCGTTAGCCGGCGGTAGTGGATGAATATAAGCCATATTCTCAGTATAAGAAGTATTATGCTGGAGGATATGGCTTTTTTATATTTGTTCTGCCAAGAATATAATCTATGCTGGTGCCATAGTAATCTGCCATCTTTAGTAATATTTCTGTGGGAATATCATTTTCGCCTGTTTCATATTTGGAATATCCTGTTTGTGACATACCAATTATTTTTGCAAATTCGGTTTGGTTTAATTCAAGATCTTCGCGTAAATCTCGGATACGCTGATATTTTCTCATAAAATCACCTCAAGATTAGTATATGCTAACCTGTTTCAGGGTATTGCTTTTTAACCTGAAACAGGTTAAAATGATTATTGTTTCCGCTGAGGGGCGGACGAATAACTCTTTGTTTAGCAGTAAAATGGAAAAGATGTTTTATTGCACGTCATAATAAAAAGTAATAATTAAAAAATGGAGGTACGAGAGAATGGAAAGAGAAAATCTAACAGAAGAAACCAAGAAAACAGAGACAAAAATATGTAAGCATTGTCAGTCTGAAATACCAAAGAAAGCCAAGGTATGCCCGAATTGCAGAAAGAAACAGGGTGGAAAGGGAAAATGGATTGTAATTGCGGTTGTAGTGTTATTGGTGATTGGAGCTGCTGCTGGTGGTGGGGATACAGAAACAACTACCAAGACGGGAGAAGTTGCTTCGGAAACAGCGGATACATCTGCAAGTAAGGCAGATACAGAAAGTGTCGAAGAGGAACAGCCGGTAGATAACCAGTTTGCTGTTGGGGACATTGTGGAAACACCTAATTTTAAGATTAGCTATATTTCTGCTTCAGAGTATACTTCAAATAATGAATTTATACAGCCTAAAGAAGGTAATGTATTTTATCGGATGGAATTTGAATTTGAGAATATAAGTAGTACGGATCAGGCAATTTCCAGTGTATTGTCATGGGGATGTTATGCAGACGGATATGCAGCAGAACAATCCTATATCGGAGATGATCAGATTGATGTTACCTTATCACCGGGAAAAAAGGTAAAAGGAGCAGTATATTATGAAGTCCCACAAGATGCAAAGGAAATTATTTTGGAATATGAAACGAACTATTGGACAGAAAATAAAATAGAATTTATCGTGAAGTGATTGCAAAGTAATTACTCACCTCAATTTAAAATATAATATCTGGTAATACAGTATGAAACCGACCTCTGATTGTTGGATTAAGTCTGACTATTGGGGGTCGGTTTCATATTACATTAATCTTCTTTTTTATTATTTGTTTTAGGGTGTGAAGATATCACATCATTTTTTATCTGTTTAGAATCCTTCGCCTTATTCTCTGTAATGTCCTGCGGCAGGTCTATATCCGGAATGTTTCCATCGTCATAGGTATTGGTAAATTTTTTATCAGACATATTTTGCACCATCCTTTCAAAGATATTATGTGTAAACAGTAGAAAAATATGTAAGAAGAATAAAGTGTAATTTGGTTGACAGTTGTAGTACATGTATGGTATGCTTGTAAAAAAGGTTGACAATTGTAATACAAATATAAGTTTTAAAATCAGGAGAGGGAAACGTATGCAGGCAGGAAGAAATGTTATTTTAGTACAGAGTGAATGGATTATAATGGAGAAACTTTGGGAAAATAGTCCCAGAACAATTATGCAGCTTTTTCATTCTCTGGAGGTGGAACCGGGCTGGAGTAAAAGTACGGTAAACACGCTGTTGGGAAGAATGGTGGATAAAGGAATTGTATATTATGAGGATGGTGGAAAGGCAAAGCAATATTATCCGAAGGTAAAGAGAGAGGAGGCAGCACTGGCAGAGACGGAAAGCCTGTTAGAGAGGGTTTATAAGGGTTCTGTCAGTATGATGATGAGTACTCTTGTTAAGAAAAAGGAATTCAGTCGGGAAGAAATCGAGGAGCTTTATGATATTTTGAAGGGATTGGAGGAGAAGAATGATTGAACATATTCTTGCATCAACCATACTGATTTTTTTGGTTATCCTTTTACGCAGATTGTTTCAGAAACGTATTTCCAAAAGACTGTGTTATGCCATGTGGTTATTCGTGGCATTTCAGCTGCTGGTGCCAATGACGATGATTCCCAACCGAATTCATGTAATGAATTTCGTTTATCCGCTGATAAATGAAATGGAAGACAGGCTGCATATTGTGGAACGACAAGAAGCTGGAAAAGAAATGAATGGAAATGGAAATGTGGAAGAAAAATCTGTGGCAGGATATACAGGGACATTACGGTATGCAATAGAGCCGCAATCTGCAAATGACAGGTTACAACAGGCAACAGAAAGTGCAGAAAAGATATCATTACAGTCTGAGGTCAGTACACACATTTTGAGTTTCATCTGGCTCATTGGAGCAGTGGTATGTGCTCTGATTTTTCTGGTCAGTAATCTGTTTTTTTACAGACGCCTGAAAGAAAAACGCTGCAGGTTAGAGGAAATAGATGGACTTCAATACAAAGGCAGGATTCCTGTATATTGGACAGACGAAATTAAAACTCCTTGTTTGTATGGGCTGTTTCATCCGACTGTGTATGTAACGGAAGAGAGTTTGAGGCTTCATCAGTCGGAAGAAGAAAAGGGCTGTCTAAAATACATTTTAACACATGAGATGATGCATTATCGACATAAAGATCATATCTGGGCGGTAATCCGGTGTCTGTGTGTGGTTCTTTACTGGTATCACCCTCTTGTGTGGATTGCAGCAAGGATGTCTATGGAAGATAGTGAGCTTGCCTGTGATGAAGGTGTGTTAATGCGTCTTGGGAAAGAGGAGAGAATGGCTTATGGCGAAATGCTGATTGCCCTTGGAACAGACAACTTTCGTTCTTCAAAGCTACTTACCTGTGCAACTGGAATTTCTGGCAGTAAACAGGAGTTGCAACGCAGAATTCAGGGAATTGTGAATCAGACAGATTATAAGAAGGGTACACTGTTATTGTTTGTTGTTCTGCTGCTTGGAATAACTGGATGTACCGTTGGAAATCCGAAACAAAAGACGGATGAAGATTCTGCAAATAAGGAACAGACAGAGGACAGTAAGGCGGAGACAGAAGAGGATACGGAAAAAATAGCGGGATATCGGAACAATAGTGTGGTTGTGATTCGTAATCTGCAAATAGTACAGGGAAAGGAAGAATGGGAGGCATTTAAGAAGGCGTGCAAATCAAAGATGGTGAAATCAGACCAGCCCATTCGGATTCAGATTGAAGTACAATTTGAGGGAGATATAGAAAATCCGGATTTTGAAGAAGACAGGCAGATTACGGTGGTGAGTTATGATGGAGAAGCCTATTATTGTGACGGGCAAAAATGGAAATATCTTCTGGATGTGACAGGAGAAACCGGTATTCCTAAACGGACAGCACGACAGGTGGTATTGGCAAATGAAATCTATACCTATGGAGAATTGGAATGGAGTGTACTAAGCAATAGCAGCGACGACTGGATATCCTATCAGCATTTGTTTTATGTGACAGGAGATATCATAAGTGATAAAGAAGACAGTGCAGATGCTTCGTCCAGGGAATGGACGGTGGACAGTGCCGGAATTGGTTTGAATAATCTGGGCAGTAACGTTACACTTTATCCGGAACCGGTGGAAGGGGAGGTTTGTATCGCATTTACTCCGGCACTGATTCATAAGGAGGATATGCAGTCTACATGGTATTATGTGATTGAGGATGAAACATTGCGGACAAAATTAGAACTTGCACTGGCTGGACTGGCTCCAGTTCACCGGGAAGAAAATGGCTGGTGGGAAAATTGTCAAAGTCTTGGCTGCGCTGTGTGGTATAATAACAGGGAGTGGGAGCTTTACAGTGGAAATCGGCTGAGCACATATATTGAACAGGAAAACGGAGAGGTGGAAGTCTATGTGGAAACACCGGATACCAATTGGAATTGCGTGAATATACACGATTATCTGACTGGTATCCTGAAAGAAAAACTGGGCTATGAGACAGAAGATGTGACAGCATGGACAAACATTTCATCAGCTACATTGGAGTATTATGATAGAAATGATAAGCAAAGTTACAGCCAGACCATAACAGATAAAGATACTCTGGAGAAATTGCAGTCATGGTTTTCCGGTGCGGAGTACCTGCCTGGAGGTTCTGGATGCCCTTTCGATAATACGGTATTGACCTTGGAGCTGGCAGCAGGGAAAAAGGTCAAGCTGCAAATGGCGGAGGATGATTGTCCGATATTCCGGGTAAATGGAGTATATTATAATTATGCTCCGTCACATGATTCGGGAAAAAGCTTTTTCAGTGATGAAGTATTTGAACTATTTAATGAAGTTCCGGCAAAACAGTTCTGATTGCGAAAATGGTATGGTCGGTAACAGAGTATGGAAGGTTGAATCAGAAATCTGGGAATGCTATTATACAAAAATAAAACAAGAAAAGAGGCAGTTAAAATGGGTTTGGAAGAAAAAGTTGTAAATAAGTTGATTGAAAAGGGGTATCATATTTCCTTTGCAGAATCCTGCACAGGCGGACTGGCAGCGGGAACCCTTGTGGGTATCGCAGATGCATCAAAGGTGCTAGATGTCAGTTTCGTTACCTATGCCAATGAGGCAAAGATAAAATATCTTGGAGTGCAGGAAGAAACGATTGCACAATTCGGAGTAGTCAGTGAAGAAGTTGCATGTCAGATGGCAGAGGGTGCTGCCAAAGAAGCAGGCTCCCAGGTGGGAGTTGGCATTACCGGAATTGCAGGTCCTACAGGAGGCACAGCGGCGAAACCGGTTGGAATGGTTTGTTTTGGATTTTGTATTAACGGAAATGTCACAACTGCCACCAAACAGTTTGGCAATATCGGCAGGAATGAAGTCCGGCAGCAAAGCGTGAATTTCGTGTACGAACAACTTGATAGATTGCTCTAGAAATCCCTGTTCCCTTGTGTCTGCGAAAACGTAGATGAATTTCACACATCACCAGTAAAGTGAAT
>JBJEJE010000146.1:0-6774 GCA_051877755.1 Lachnospiraceae bacterium
TCAGTCAGCTCTTTGCCACAGTTAGTACAAAACATTCTCTCCTCCTATTCTGCAAAGATCTTATCAAGTAAGATTTCCTGGTCATATACATTAGTCAAATCAAGATTACCAACTCTCATGCTTTTTATATTAAATGCTTTACCATCAACAACAAATATGATTTTCGCATTTACAGGCTCACCATAAAGAGTACATCCACCAGTAAACTTGACATAATCATGTCCGTTTTCTTCATAAGAGGTCCATTCTGGATCAGAGAAAAAATTCTCAAATGCCTTGCCAACAGTGTTCTCTGGATAAGCATTAAACTTGCCACCTTTAACAGTATCAACAGCAGAATCGCCACTGAACAAAGCTACCAATATAACCAGCAGAACTACTGCTGCACAGATTCCAATTATATTCCGTTTCTTTTTTGACTGAGGTTTTTCATCTGTATTGTTCTTGTTATTATTAACACTGACATAAGTTTTTTCAGATGTATCTGGTTCTAATGGTGCTCCACAGGCAGTACAGTATTGATTTCCCTCCGGTATTTCTTTTCCACATTTTGTACAAAACATAGACTATCTCCTCCCACACGTATAATAAAGCCAATGATATCCGGTCACTTAACCCTGATATCACTGGCTTTATCTTAATACATGTGTTCTCAATAAGTCCTGTACAAATTGTCCAATTTTTTGCAAACAATTTCTTACTGGCAGAGAATAACCCTGCCGTCTTTAATAGTGTAATATGACGGAAAATCTGTATGTATAATACCTGGAGTTGATGCATATATCTCAAATGAATCTAACCGTGCCATCATATATCCATCCGCACAGGTATACACACCATTATCATAATACACACACCAGCCCAGTGTATAATTCTTAAGAAAGCTGGTGTTTCCTGTAAGGAGCTGTGTCTTAACTGCATTAGTTATTACAGGAATTATCTCCAATGTGCCATCATTGTTTAAATCATAAAAAACAATTTCCCCATAGGTTGTCCCATCTGGATAATCCAACGGTGAAATTCCCATATCGTCGGTAAATGTAAATGTGGTTTTCCCATCAATAATTACAATAATACTGTTATTGTCCTGCACAGCAGTTACCTGTGTTTCTTTATTTCCATCATGCAGATTAACTGTTGCAGAAGAATTCTCTTTCTCCTTCACTGGCAGACATGGCACTGTGTTTTCCGCTCCGTTAACATCTACAATACGCTGGTCTGTCATCTCATATATCAAATCATCCTGACTGCCAGCCCCTGAATTACTGCCACTTTCTTTCCCAGATTCTGAATTCACTCCACTTTTCACGCCAGATTCTGTGCCGGTGATATGTTTATTACGTCCTTGTATATTAAGAATAAATAATACAGCAACCAAAACTACTGCCACACTGCCAAACAATGCAGTACACAGTTTAATATTCCTGCCTTGTTTTATGAATCCCACCAGTTCATCTATGGACTTAAACCGGTGGTTAGGGTCAAATTCTGCACATCTTGATATTGCAGCGTATACTCTTCCTGATACATTTTTCCTTGAAACAATATGCTTCATGGTAACGCCAAATGCATATATATCTGTTCTGTAATCACTCTGGGAAAATCCATACTGCTCCGGTGCTGCATATCCAGCTGTTCCCAGATATTCTGTATCAGAAGATTGCTCAGGATGATATATCCGTGCAATGCTGTAATCAATCAGCACAGCATCCCCATCCTTGTTAATAATAATGTTGGCTGGCTTAATATCACGATGAAGCACTTTATTCTTATGCAGAGTCTCAATTGCAGTCAACAGACTGTTCATTATCCTTTTTACATCTGCTTTTGAAAATACCTTTTTATTATTAATCAGCTCTTCCAGATTACTGCCTTCAATGTATTGTTCAATAACAACAGTATCTTCTCCAAAGAAAACTTCATACACCTTAGGTATGTACTGACATTCAATCCCGGATAATATGCGGTATACAGCCCTCTTATCTGAATGATATGTCTTCTTTATATATTTTAAAGAATCAAGAGAAGATTCAACTAATTCAACACGACACATGGAAGTTTCCCGAAGTGTCTCAATTGTCTGGTATGTCGACAGCTTGTATTTTTCGCTTTCCTGCATTCCATTACCCCTTATTCTTTAGTAATTACTTATGATTTAATAATTACATATGCCATAGAAATTACCTACGCTCTACTAATTACAAAGTTGCTTCCCCTAATTCAAATAATAAATCATTCAACTGTTCTATCCCCTGCTTTTCCTTCAGGGAGTAAATGATAATGGAATCCCTTTTATCTCTTGGATCAAGTGCAGCCAATTTAGACAATCTAAGAAGAAATTGTGTTTGATTAATCTCCAGTCCCATTCCTACGGCAATTGCAATCATTACATCCCTGCTGGGTTTCCGCTCTCCCCTGAAAACCTTATAAACATACTCACCTTGTCCCGATTTCTTAGAAATATCAGCAACACTTAGATTTTTTAATGCCAGAACATCATTTAGAAAATCCAGCGGCTGCATCTCCATGAATTCAGCTTCGTAGTCTGAGATAAACTTGTGAATATCCTTTGCTTTTGAGATTTTATTTAGCAGTTCACCTGTATCAACGCCCATAATATGTCCCCCGTTTTTCTGAATAGTACATTATGTATCATGCTTTCTATGTGACAAATGGATTCCAATATGACCTATACCAAGAATAGTTATTGCAATTATCATAAATATGTTCTTACCATATATTCCCAGTAAAAAGAAAGCTACAACAGGCAGACTTGCCCCGGCAACTGGTACTCCAAAAAATGATGAATAAAAATCTGCCATTTTCTTCTCACTGCGAAAATATCTGACCCAATTTCCCTCATAAAGAAGCATTACTATAACAGCAAGTACCAGCCATATTGACCAGATATCCGGTTCTCTCAAGTTAAAATCCGAGAATATCAGTGCTACAGTACAGACAAGCACCTGTCCAATCCTTTCAAATACCAATAATACTTTATTTTCATTTACAACATATTTCTCATAATCTTCTGGTTTATGCTTTGTCCAGATGATATTTGGAATAAACAACATTAATAAAAATGCCAGACCAATATATGAAAATCCAAAATGAATCATAGTTTTTCTCCTGAGTTTTTCTAATAATTATATTTCTCCTTCTCCTGAAATCTGCTTCTGCACCTTCTTGCTAAAACTGTTAAATACCGTTTCATACGCATGGTCAATCATGCTCCTACTTTATCAATAAACCATTTTTTACCATGTATGTCAATGTTCTTTCCACATTATTTTTACTTTTAGTTTCTAATGTTATAAAAAGCTCCATCATAGATTGTATTTTTCAGACATTCCCATATAAACGTACTATTTTCTGCCAATTATAATAACATGATTACTTGAACCTAAAATAGACTGTTCACGACATACACTATAATGATAATCACACCATGTTTTAAATTGACTTTCATTCCAACCATCCACCTTATGGGATAAAAGAGGAGCTAAACCATCTTGAGCAAAATGATCTATAATATCCAAACCATATTTACCATAAATCATTTCCATTTCTTCTTTTGATGAATAATAAGTATCCGTCCAAAAACACTTCTCATCATCATGTTTTAGTACCCCGGTTTCTATAAGTTGTTTTGCCAGATGTTCATCTAAATATTTTGCATCATTTGTAGCAACATATTGAAACACATAATATCTTGGAATATATGCAGTAATTAAAAGCCCACCTCTCTTTAAAACCCTTAAGCATTCCTTCAAACATTTTTCTCTCTGTTCTTCTGTAATCAGATGATAAAATGGTCCCATATTTAAAACTACATCAAAGGTCTCATCTGTAAAACAGGACATATCTGTGGCATCCAAAACTGCTGTATTCATAGAGTATTCTTTTGTTGTAAGCGTTTGATTGATAATTTCTATGTGTCTTGGTGTAATGTCAGTAGCAGTTACATCATGACCTTTATTAGCAAGCCAAAATGAATAAATTCCTGCTCCCGCTGCACAATCTAATATTTTGCATTTAGCACCAATAAGTTCCTCAAGAACTCTAGTAGTGGTTATAAATTCAATCTTCCTTGCATTATTTGTAGTCAAACGATTTTCCTCTTTATATTTTTCGTAACTCTCAACAACATAATTCATTATAAAAGCCTCCAATTCTATTATTTATATTACATTTAAATATAAAAAAGCTACCCTCCTTAAATTTACTTTAAGGACGATAGCTGATAGCTTCGTGTTACCACCTTAATTCATCTATATCTCGCAATATAGACCTTAGCAAGTACGGAAATTTCTTTCGATACTCTTACGCTGTAATGGGCGTTCCCAGTGTAGCCTAATGAATAAATCAGTCGGTACACGGCTCCAAGACTGGTTCAATATTTCTTCAATAGAGTTTTACACCCACCAACTCCTCTCTGTGATATCCAAAATATTTACTATCTCTCTTCATCGCTTTTTAATAGAATATATGCACTACTATTTTTTGTCAAGACAATACTTTCCCATGTGTGTTTCTATCACTGTTGTTATCCGCATAAAGAATAAAACTTTGATTTGGATATCCAAACCCCTCATCTTCTATCATTCAATCTCCCTTTAAATCTGCTTTGAAACAAAATGCACTATTTCTTTTCTGTATTCAAGTATGTATGGTACCAGTTCTAATGGATATACCTTTACTCCCTTCTTTAACTCATCTAATGGAACCCAGCAAAAATCAAGATTAATTCTTTCATTGTCCATCTCATCATACCCATGAAAAACTCCATCTAAAGGAATGCTATCATCCACCAAATGAACATTATAATATAGACATATCTGATGACATGGCTTTTTGCCCCATGGAAAATAGATTTCTCCAATTGCAAATAAATTGTCTACCTCTATTTTGGCGTGAAGTTCCTCTTCAAATTCCCGCTTAAGAGTTTCCATACTTGTCTCCATAGCTGCAACATGCCCGCCAATAATGGCATAATCGTCATTTTTCGGACGTTGCAACAAGATTTTTCTATCATGTATCAATATTCCGCCAACTCTGTATGAAAACACAAAATTATCATTTTTAAATAATATATCCATCAAGAACACCTCACTACATACCAACTCAATTATTCGTATTGGCATTTTCCATAAAATCAATAATCTTATGTCGTAACACAACTAAATCTGATTTGCTTTGTAACAAATCCAAATCAGCTATAATTGATATACTTTTTAATCGAGCATCAAATACTCCTATTCTTCTTGTATCCACAACAATTACATATTTCTGTTCAATACAATCGGCATATCGTTTTTCCTTCTTCACCAAAGCACTTTCCACATTGCTGTACTTAATTAATTGTTCTACAAAATTACGCTCTGCATCAAAGTTTAATTTTACCTCCACAAAGCAAAGCTTTCCATTAAACCAAATACAATTATCCGCATATCCTTCTAATTTATTGTTTTTATAACATGCACATTCTGAAAATACTTTCTTTTTGTCAGCAATCGCCAAAAGCAAATAATCTACATAAAATTTTCTAAACTGTATCTCCAAGAAGAAAGTTCGTCTATACTCTTGTGTCAATCTCATCCAATTTTCACTATTTATTTTATTTAATGGAAGCGGAGTTGCTTTACTATTTACAAGATATGTAGGCAATTCATTTGTCTTTAATATCACATTTTTTAATTTCTCGAAGTCATCTCCCACTACCGATGTAATAGCGCTTTGTCGAGAAATCATAATAAAATCCGAAAATTCTTTAATATCTACAGGATTCTGTAAAATTTGAATATCGCCTATTTCTGCATATATTTTCCCTCTCCAATGCAAATCTTCTTGCCACTCTCCGTCGTCATAATAAGGTCTTCCCAAAACTCGTCCTACCGCAAAGATTTTCCCACCATACTTATGATATAATTCTCTTGAATGGCTCAGCCCTTCCATTAACACATCATAATCATATTGCTCTCTATTCTTTTTTAATCCGCTTTCCAAGCCACGAATTATCTGTATGGCTGTTTTTGCATGAAAAAAGAATACTATATCATTTGTCAATGCCCATTTAGGCATCGTCCACTCTACTGTTGGATAATATAATATATCTTCCACATTAAAGTGTCCTACATCTTTTACGAAGTATTCTAATTCTTCTATAGTTTTTGGAAAACTGATATTATTTATCAGTGCTTGTACATTCATATTTTTAACTTCTTTCTGCATTACAGATTACCCATCAAAAAATCAGACTTGAAGGACTCATTTAATAAACAGAAACTTTTCTCCTACATATACTATATAAAACATTAGTTGGAATCTTTATGACTATATTTCCTTATCCCTTTTCCATTAGTCGACATATGATGGATGCACCTCCCAACGCATACGCTCTGGTAAATGGAAGCCAAACCTACCCCGAAATTTCCGGAATCGTCAGATTTTATGATACCCCATATAAAGGTATAATTCTCTATGCGGAATTTTTCCATTTGCCTCTCTATACACCATATGATATTCCTTCCTTTTATGGCTTCCACATTCATGTGAATGGAGATTGCTCCCATAATTTTGCTAACGCAGGTGGACATTACAATCCTAATAACCAACCGCATCCCTATCACGCCGGTGATCTTCCACCCATCACATCATGCGATGGTTACTCCTGGATGTGCGTATATATCCAGCAGCTTCAACTGAAAGATGTCATAGGACGCTCAGTCATCCTACACGGAATAGCTGACGATTTTACCACACAGCCTTCTGGAA
>JBJEJE010000147.1:0-33207 GCA_051877755.1 Lachnospiraceae bacterium
TTTTTATCTTCCCTCTGCCAATCGGTATACTGTCCCCATGCAGTAGGAGTAAATATTATATTCATTTATTCGGATTCCTCCAGTTCTGCAATGGTCTTTGTAATTAATCCACCTGCTTCGGCCTCTGCCATGGATTTGTCTATCATAGCAAGATAATCAGCATTTCTCTTGGCTTTCATCATTTCGTTATATTCACACTCCGACAGCATGACAACATTTTCATTTTTCGGTCTTGAAATAATCAATGTTTCTCCATTAAAAACCTTATCACACAAACTCTTAAAATTATCTCTAACATCCATGCTCTTTACAGCTAACATAAAAAACACTCCTTTCCGTACCAAAAATCGTATGTTTTTTCGTACTTGTATTATATATTATCATTATTCCCAAGTCAACATTTTTGATACGTATCTGATAAAATTTGTTTTATTTACATGGAATTCATTATTTTTCATTATTCTGGGCTAGAGAAGCATTCGTTATTTCTCCCCAGCTATACTGCGCCATATACTGACCGTGATAGGCATTGATACCACTGGCAGTTCCCTCTAACCAATCGTAATAATCACAGGTGAAAGCAGCTCTGTCAACTCCTATGCTTCCCCTTTGACTGATTAACACTTCCTTACAGCCTGCCTGCGTCAAGGCAGATAATAATGCTTTCTTGCATTTTTTCAGGTAAGAATAATGATCACCGTCATCTTCCCAAATCGCCGCAATAATCTCTGCATTCGAGCACATGGCTCCTTTGCGGTCAACTAAATATGCCAAAAGCTCCTTCGCCTTTGCAGGTTCAATCGGAAGTACTTTTCCATCCACAAATATCTCAAAGTTACCAAAACACTGCATATATACCTTTTCTTTCGGCTTTGCTTCGATTGAATGCCGCAAATTCTCAAGCTCTCTTGCAACCTGCTCGGTGGTGACCGGTTTTAGGATATATCCGCTGCACCTAATCTCTGACACCGCATCATAGAGGTAATCACTATATCCGGTTGTAAAGATGATATTCATGTTCGGCTGCAAAATTTTAATCTGTCTTGCTAATTCCATTCCATCCATCAAACGCATACGAATATCTAAAAATGCCACATCTGCCTGGTGTTCTTTTACATAGGAAAGACACTCGGTGGCCTTCTGAAAAGAAAACAGTTCCGCTTCAGGGGCTGCCTCCTTGATACACCTTAGCAATCGCTCTAACATTAATTTTTCATCATCTACTGCAAGTATCCTCATCCTTTATTCCTTTCCCGGTATCTCGATAATAACAGTCGTTCCTTCCCCAATCGCACTCTTAACCGTTACAGTTCCACCTACCATATACTTTAATCTGCTTCTGACACTTTCAATACCTATATGCTTTCTTCCGTCATTTTTTACTTCTTCCGGATTAAATCCACACCCATCATCTTCGATGATGACCTGATAGCCCTGCTCCACACATTTTGTACGGATTGTTATGGTGCATACGTTTTCACTTCCCATCATACCATGCTTTACCGCATTTTCTACTAAAGGCTGCACCGTCAGAGCCGGTATGATAAAATCCTTAGTCTCAATATCATATACAACCTGAAGTTCATCCTGAAACCGAATCTTCTCTATCCAAAGATACGTCTGCACATGTTTAAGTTCATTTGAAAATTCAACGGGAAACGCATCTCCCATATGTTCCAAATTTACGCGAAGATATGAGGAAAAACGGTTCGTCACTTCTTCTGCCATCGCCGAATCCTTCCTGCAAAGTTCCGCTATGGTAGACAATGTATTATATAAAAAGTGAGGCTGAATCTGACTGATTGTCAGTGACATCTGGCTTTGCATCAATTCTCTTTCATTCGCCACCAGCTTTTTTGCCATTTCCCAATAAAACAACATAAACATCAAAAGAAGTGCCAGGGTACACACTAAAAGTTCCGGTACCGGATACCAGATGGACTGCAGCCCCGTCGTTATGAGCGAAACAAAACCGAAATTAAGCATCACAATGGTGCCAAATCTGCCAAGATTTTTTCGATAATATAACACTACAAAAATCTCTACAATCAATATGATCGGATCAAACAACCACGAAATCCAATAATAAGGTCCATCCGTAAAATTTCCATACGCATCCACCCTAAAAAGCATTCCGTTAAACATCGATAGAAATACAAGAAAGAGATAACATCCACAGACAATCATCATGATATATGCCGGCCAATAGGATACGTCAGGTGCACCTCTTTCCTCGACGAAGCTGAGAATACAAAGCAAATAAAAAAGTGCCATCACAGTACCTCCGCCATAGGAGAGGAAACCAAAAATCTTCGTCAGCCATATATTTTGAAAACCTAATTTCATAATCCATAATCCACACTCCCCAATAAGCATCACAAGATTCATGCATACATTCCATACAAAGTTTCTCATGTAGGAAAGATTGCTACTCTTGTATCCAACACATCCAAGCAAAATAAAGAATGTCACAAGAATAGCGAAAATCAGTAAGCCAATATTAAGTTCCAACATATCATTAAAATTTGGCATTTTTTACCCCGCACTTTTACTTTTCATATAATTGTTTTATAACTTCTGATCCAGATAACCAAGAACAAATTCAGCCCAGCTGTAATTTGCCATATACTCGCCAGTATATGCATTGATTGCCGCAGGATTACCCTCTAAATAATGATAGTAATCACAATCAATTTTACCGATATCCACCGCAGTCTGATTGCGTCTGCGGATAATGCAGTCATCTGCATTTACATCTTTTAAAGTCTTGATCATTGTAGACAGAATCGTCTGAAACTGTTTTTGCACAGAAACCGTATAGGGACTGTCTTCGAATAATATGGTAATCAACTCCTTTGTACTGCAGGAAGTACCACATTTATGTACCAGATAGGCAAACAGTTCTTTTGATTTATTCCTGGAAAATTTAAGGGGTTTACCATCTACAAATATTTCAAAATTTCCAAAAGTCCGTACCTTAAGGAGGCACCCTTTCTTTGCATGATTAATTGCCTGCACAACCGGATGCCGAAGTTCTTCCATCTCCCTGCGGATTTTTTCCTCTGTCACCGGCTTCATAATATAGCCGCTGGCATGAAGGCCAAAAGCCTCCTTCATATATTCATCATATCCGGTAGCAAATACAATATTAATTCCCGGATAGTTCATTTTTAAGACTTTTGCCAGTTCCACTCCGTTCATCCCACGCATTTCAATATCCAAAAAAGCCACATCACATTCGTTTTCCAATACAAACTTTAAAGCGGCATTGGCACTGCGGAATCCGTAAACATCCGCATCCGGAACCGCTTTTTTGATCTCGGATACCAGTCCCTCTAATGCTATCTTCTCATCATCCACCGCAATAATCACCATATCGATTCCTCCTCCTTTGGTAATTGAATGACTGCTTTTGTTCCCTTTCCAATCTCACTTTCTATGGTAAGGGTTGCATGGCACATTGTCCACAAACGATTTCTTACATTCTCAATTCCAATATGCGTTTTGTCATCCGCCGGCTGCTTTCCGACATCAAAACCGGCTCCGTCATCCTCTACGGATATTTCATAATATGTACCACAGTCCTTGGTTGTAATTACAACCGTTCCGCCATTTTCTTTTTTTCCAATTCCGTATTTCACCGCATTTTCCACTAAGGGTTGTACGGCAAGTGACGGTATCATAAAATCATTTGCCTCGATATGATACACAATATGCAGTTCTTCATCAAACCGCATCTTTTCCAGAGAAAGGTAAATCTCTATGTGCCTTAATTCCACATCAAAAGGCACCGGTGTCTTTCGCTTTAAAGAATCCAGATTGCCCCGCAGATATTCTGAGAAATCATTGATTGCCTTTTGTGCCATCTGCGGATTTTTCCCGCATAAATGATAAATGGTATTTAACGAATTATAAAGAAAATGCGGCTGGATCTGGCTCATCATAATGGAAATCCGGCTTTCCGTCAGTTCCTTTTCCTGTTCTTTCAGTAAAGCTTCCTGCTCCATATATCCGCTAAGGGTTATCATTCCGTTCAATGCCACATAGAGCACAAATGCCAGCAGTGTAAACAGCAGTCCGGAGGAATTCCCCTTCACATAATATGCAATTACATCCGCCGCAGCACCAAACACACACATGAAGAACAGTCCATGCTTATGCATCTGTTCCTTATCTCCTGTCAGATATACACGTATCACACATATGCAAAGTGTAAGGACAAAAATCAGAATAATGATATGCGTAACACTTAACATCTGCCGCAGATCCAGTATACCAAACATCTGCAGCAGAATCTGGATAATACAGCTTACGGCTGCAATCAGACAGATTAAATCAAATACTTTATAATATTTCTTTTCAAACTGAAACTGTACCGTCTTGACAAGCGGTATGATTCCCAGCATCAGCATGATAAAGGAAATATATAGTAAAAACGTAGGTTTACCCGGAAACAGCATGGAAGAAAAACGGGTATCCGTCAGTCTCCATATACCCACAAGTATTGCAGTAATTCCCAACACAGCAAGTCTGTTATCATATTTTTTCCAGATATAATGATACAGGGCAAGACAACAGAACATACCTCCAATTAACACCGCCAAGATTCCAAGTGCAATCTGTGGCATATCCTTTTCCATGCGGTCAACAAATATGGATAATTTAGAACCCAGGAAAAAATCAATCTTCCAGTTAATAAAATTCTTATATACCGGTTTTACCACCACACGGACATCCTTTCCTATATCCTCTGAATATATAGGAATCATGACCCAGTTACTTCCCGTGGTTTTCACGAGCTTCGTGCTGTCTTCTGACCCTAAATGATAGATTAACTCATCATCAAAATACACATCCACATACTGATGCACAACATAGAAAGCAAGACAATTATCCTCCTGTTTGACTTGACTCAGGTTATATGTATAGACCTTACATACACCTACAGGAGCACTCTCATCGGCAATCTCCTCTAACTGATAATCTGCAATCAATCTGTAGCTGTTCTCATTTCTTGCCTCATAGATATCCGGTCTTTCCCCGATTCCAAGATAAAGCAATAAAACCAGTGCCAGAATAATGGATAAAACATATGCAATTGCTGTAATCGTTACTCTTTTGTTTTTCTTTGGCAAATTACTATCCATGCTGTGCCTCCTGCTCACGCTTCATATCCATCTTATTGGCATACATCGCCTGATCTGCTTTATCGAACACTTCCGTAAACGTCATATCCGTTCTGCTGTCATACATGGCACATCCGCTTGCAACATAGACAGGATGTTCATCTTTATAAAGATTGCTGTTTTTCTTTCTGTTTTCATCCCGAAAATGCCGGATATACTGATCACATTCTTCTTCCGAATAATTCTCCAATATTACAACAAACTCATCGCCGCCAATACGGTATACCGGAATCTTTTTAAATACATGCCGAATCTGATTATAACCACGGATGATCAGTTCATCACCAACGGTATGTCCATATGTATCATTGGTTTTCTTTAAATTATTGACATCAAAGACCACTACTGCAAACTGTGTTTCACCAAAATGGATCTGTTCCTCAATACGGTTAACCTCTTCCTGATAAGCATTCTTATTTCGGGCACCCGTTAATACATCAAAATATGCAAACGAAACAACGGAATTGGTATTCTTATTAAAATAAGGAAGCAGCCAGGTAGGTTTTCCATTTTTTACCGGTATATAATACCAGCCCACATGCTCCACATCTTCCGGATCATATTTCGAAATATCCGTAGGCGGTACAGAATGAAATGTATCCGAATCTTTCGTTTTACTCCAGAAAAAACCGGAAGTATCTCCAGCGATTTCCGGTGCAAACCGGAAATACACTGCTACCGCTCCATCTGTATTATCTGCAATATTTTTTGCCAAAGACTCTAATTCTGCAGTACGTTTTTCCCGATAATCATTGTTGTCTTCCAGCTTTTTTTCATCAAATATCGTACGGGCATAAACTTCCATGATCTTAACGGACTGCTCAATTCCTTTCAAAACACCATTCAGTTCACTGGCATTTTTTTCACATGTAAGATTCATGATCTTTTTGGAATCCTTACCGGTAACTTCCTGAAATGAAAATACAGCTACACTTCCAATTAAGATTGCTGACAACAATACACCGGATAAAATTATTATGACAAATTTTGCTTGTATCGTTTTCATTTTTATCACCACACTGTAATAAAGTAATCTTTAATCCTGCATTATACACCCCGGACTACACCAAATATACACCAAAATCAAATTATTATTTATATTTTAAAAAAATTGATAAAAAACCTTTATGAATGCAGCATAAAATTTGCATTTACTCTCGGTTCCACCTTATGATCCATGAATACTTTAATGCTTTCCGGCAGTTTATTGGTCAGGTCAATGGTATTACCGGCAAGAACCGCTTCCCCATAAATCACCTGCTCCATGATTGCCCGCATGTCCGGATATTCCAGACATTCAATGCCAATCCGGTCTTCTAGAAGGAAAAACTTAATAAGCCGGCTATACCCCTCTGCCGGAAATACAATGTCTAACATAATCACATCATGTTCATCTTCATCCTTTGCCGGATATGCCTTTACAGCAATGGGTTTAGTATCATCGCCCACAGTAATTGTCTGGTGTACATAAGAGGCATACCCTGCTTCGATTACTAATTTTTCTCTCTTTTCGGCAGATTTTTTATCCCGCATTTTATAAAAGCAGAAGCCCGCTTTTTCCTCTTTTACAAGAACAGAAATATCTGAGACGTGAAAAGAAGGATACTGATACATTCCCTGCATCATATATGGAAACAGCTTAATGGTCGCCTGGTCAATATGCAGACGTTTTCCATGAAAGACTTCCAGTAATTCTTTTGTATGTTCACGTGCCTGAAGCCTGAGTTTTCTCTGTGCAGCAGCATAGCCAAATTTCGGTTTTTCAAACGGTTTTTGCAGCTGCAGCCCTTCATAAAACAACTGTAGATCCTGCTGCAGAATCTGACCGGACAGCTTTTCTTTCAGCTTACTCTCCGGCTTGTATAGTTTCTTGTTCTTCATACAGTCAAGTATTGTCCGTGTAAGCATTGAATCCGGAAACATTTTGTCACTGTGGGCATTGGTTGCCACAACCAGCTTATGTTTTTCATCCAGGATAACATGCTGACCATACATACCGCTTAACATATAGAATCCATCCGGCAGGTGCCATAACTGATATCCATATCCTGTTGACAGGGCATCCGCATCCTGCATTACATTTGTTTCCTTCATACGGCGGATAAAAGAGGGATGAATCAGTTGTTTTCCGCAAAATGCACCATCATTAATCAGGAACATACCAATCTTTAACATACCCTCCAGGGAAATGTGCAGTCCCCAGCCTCCCCGTTCAATGCCTTCCGGACATAATTCCCATTTCACATGATTGATGCCAAGGGGTTTGAAAAAACGGGGCTTTAAATAATCCATTACACTTTCTCCGGTTACCTTTGTCAGGATTGCCGCCAACATATAAGTATTCATACTGTTATAGACAAAACGGGCTCCCGGTTCATCCTGGCATTCCGTTAGCAGAAATGCCTTAACCCAGTTTTTCTCCACAACAGAAGCAATCTCATTACATTTAGAGCCGGAAGTCATAGTAAGCAGATGCTTTACGGTCATCTGTTTTACATACTTTGGCGTCAGCATGGTCTCGTATTCAGGAAAAAATGAAATCACAGGATCCTCTTCTGAAAGCAGGTCCTCTGAAACCGCAAACATGATAGCAATGGCAATCACCGTCTTACAGGTGGAATTGGTTATATGCGGAGTCTTTGCTGAATATGGCGGGCGGTATCCTGCAAACACCACATCTTCTCCTCTTGCAACCGCCAGACCATCCAGTGCGCATAGACGGTTTGCGGCAAGCTTCCGCAAAAGGTCTGACAAAACACCGGCATTTAATCCAAGTTGCACAGGCTCCTTTTTATCCAATGGCATCTCTTTTATATCCTCAATTGCATGAAATTCCATTTTCACCGTTTCTGATAAATCAGAATCCTGAAAGCTGCTTACCAGACGGGATATATAATTCATTCCGTAAAACTGTCTTGGTATGTTCATATCCATGCCTCCTTTTTTGCTGCGGTCACAATGCGGTTGTTGGATTTAATTTTCAGGAATCGCGCGGATAATCATCTCTTCTTCTGATGATTTCGTTACAATAAATGCATCCGGCATATAACGTCCCTTACCGGTAACACTGGAGGAAGAAGTGATATATTTCCCGTTATACCACATGACTGCGGAACTTCCGCCATCTAAATTCATTCCCTGATATCCTTTATAACGCATGAAAATATTCTTACAGTCTTCCACCGTACAGCCAAGACTGTACCCCACCTGACGGCCATCCACCACCAGCATTAACATATCTCCATTTTTTGTCTGTCCAATGGCAGCCCGTGGTTGAATTCCCATTCCAAATGTCCCGTCCACCACGCTTTTTCCATCTACAATCAGTGCAGGAAGGAATTCCACACCCCATCGGTAATCACTTACATTGTCATAGGGATAGCTGCTTACATACATCCGGTTATTCTTTTTTACGCCACAGAATTTCCAGGTTGCATCCTGGGATGGTTTTCCATATTCCACACCATCTACAATCAGGGAACCTTTTACCTGTCCTCCGGTACCTACACCATCCACATCCACAAAGCCACTGGCATTCATTACAAGAAGTGCATCATGGCTCTCACCAAATGATTCCGCTTCCTGTCCATAGGAACCTAATGCCTGGGATTTAACCAGCTGAACCTGTTCCGGATTTTTAACAATAGCCAGTTTTCCCTGGTAACCGTCCCCCTTTACTGCCATGATCATCAGATGATTTGCCGTATCAAGCACCAGCAATGCATCGTTATTAACGGTCTCCAGTTTCATTTTATTTTCCAAATCTTCAATCAATATAGAACCATATCCATTCCTTATATACTGTGGATTCTTTTCCAGAAAGTCCCGGAAAGAATCGGTATCCAGTTCCCAATACATTTCAAAAAATTCTCTTACCTCAGGATTTTCTGTTTCCTCATCTCCCCACATACTGCTTAAATCCGCCTGTGCATCTAAGTCCCTTTGTCTTCCCGCCATAACTTCATCAATCACGCTCTGAGGAAAAAAAAGCGTTGCCAGCCATTGATGACTGTTGGTTGTCATGGCAGTTTCAATGTATATCGTTCGCCATTTTTCAATAAATGGAATATTGGAATATACCACAGTCAGATACATTCCGGTTAACACGCAAAAAATAATGCCAATACTAAGTATCCGCTTTTTGAATGACATCTTTCGCGGCCTTCCGTTTGGCGTCTGATTCACTGCTGTTTCCCAATCCAGAATTTCACTGTCCTGTGTTTTTTCTCTTTTGTATTTTCCCATATAACATATCTCCAAAAATTTGTTTTAGAAGTTAAGTGACTGTATAAAAATATCCTGAAATGATTGCAGATTTGCAAGTTCAAGACTTTCTGTCCGTTTGCGGATTGCCTCATAATCCTCTAGAATCTGCTGCATCTCCTTATCATCTGCCAGCAGAAGTTTCTTTGCCCCTTCTAAAGAAGAGTTGCCGCTAACAGAAATCTTTCCTGCAAATTCTTCCGGCAGCATTTTTACAGTAAATGCATCTCTTGTATCCATATAAAATCCCAATCCACCGCTAATATATACATGACCAATTTTGTCGGCATTTATACCTGCCTTCTCCATCAGGCATCTGATACCTGCATAAATAGCACCCTTTGCCAGCTGGAAATTACGGACATGCTGCTGTTTAATTACAAAACCTTTATCAATTTCAATTCCCTTTTCAAAGTAAGGGGACACAATCAGACCTTCTTCACTGATCAGCCGGCACTTTACACAGCTGGCAATTGCCCGGATACACTCACTTCCATATACAGCACCGGTTATGGCCGAGTCAAATACGGGTCCACAGGCAGTGGATACGGCATATCCATGAGTTTGATTTAAAAGCAGCATTTCCCCATTGGTTCCCAAATCCACCAGCAGGTCATACTGTTCATCCCGTCCCATTTGCAGATACTCCGCTCCGGTCAGGATATCCGCACCAACAAAGGCAGAAAATCCCGGTGGATAAACTGCTTCCAGTGTATTTTCATTGGATATTAACTCCTTCGCATAATCGATTGTTACTGGTGTAAATGGTGCGCTGGCAAGTCCATCTACAGAAAGCCCTCTTAAAAAATGCAGCATGGTAGTATTGCCGCTATATACAATCTGAGAGACAGAGGCAGCTTTATCTCCAAGATGCTCCTCCAGTTTTGCTTTCAGTTCCTCTCTGACCATTTGTCCCAATTCCAATAGATGCTGATTACTTTCCATACAATAACGGATTCTTGTAATCACATCTGCACCATACCTTGACTGGGGATTTGCGAACGAAAAAGAGAGGATTTCCTTCTTTGTAGTCATATCCATGCAGCACACAGCAATGGTGGTGGAACCCAAATCCACTGCAACACCAATCGCATTTTCCATATTCATTCTGAGATTATCTGCAATATGTGCATCCATTCATACTATTATCCTTTCTTATTGTAAAGCAAATACTATATAATACCCAAAAGTGCCAATACAACTGAAATAATAAAAACCACAACAGGCAATCCTAATATCACAGCAATTACAACTAAAAAGTAAAAGAGAATCCCTCTTTTGGGTTTGACATCCTCTATCAGTTGTTCTGTATATACTCCCCCCTCTTCGGAAGGTTTTCCGGCAATACTTCCCCAATACTTGATATCAGAACCAATCAAATCACAAAATGTCTCTTTAATGGTCCAAATTGGTCCCCATGGAATCTAAAATCCTCGTCTATTTTAAACATTATTTTATCCCCTCATATAACACATCGTTTATTAATAAATGCTCTTTGGATTCTTCTCAATTGGACGGTAACCTTTTTCTGCCAGCACATGGATAATCTGCTCTTTGTGCTCCGGTCCAAAGGCTTCCATGGTGATGATCAATTCCACTGCCGCATTTCGGTTCAGGTTTACAAACTGGTTATGCTCTAACTTGATGATATTACCCTGTAATTCTGCAATAATGGAGCTGACATTCATAAGCTCACCCGGCTTATCCGGCAGCAATACGGATACAGTAAAGATACGGCTTCTGGCAATGAGACCATGCTGTACCACAGAGGCAAAGGTGATTACATCCATATTACCACCGCTTAATATACTAACTACTTTTTTATCCTTAAATGGTAATTTCTTTACAGCTGCAGCAGTCAGCAGTCCGGAATTTTCTACTAACATTTTATGATTTTCCAACATATCCAAAAATGCCACAATGAGTTCACTGTCATCCACGGTAATAATCTCGTCAATATTTTCCTGGATATAAGGGAAAATGTTGCTTCCCGGTGTCTTTACTGCTGTACCATCGGCAATGGTATCCACAACCGGTAAGGTGGTAACCTTTCCATTTTTCAGGGATTCCTTCATACAGGCTGCCCCGGCTGGCTCCACACCAATAACCTTGATGTGTGGATTTAACATCTTTGCAAGGGTGGATACACCAGTTGCCAGTCCACCACCGCCAATCGGTACTAAAATATAATCAACGGTTGGTAATTCTTTGATAATTTCCATTGCAATGGAACCCTGTCCACAGGCAACATCCAAATCGTCAAACGGATGAATAAAAGTAAGTCCCTTATCCTCTGCAAGCTCTAAGGCATACTGGCAGGACTCGTCATAGACATCTCCATAAAGAATGACTTCAGCACCATAGGATTTGGTACGGTTTACCTTAATCAATGGAGTCGTGGTAGGCATAACAATGGTAGCCTTTACCCCATATGCCTTTGCAGCAAATGCCACACCCTGAGCGTGGTTTCCTGCAGAAGCGGTAATCAGCCCTTTGCTCCGTTCCTCATCCGACAAAGTGGATATCTTATAATAAGCACCACGAATCTTATATGCTCCTGTCACCTGAAGATTTTCCGGTTTAAAATATACCTTATTACCACTCTGTTCACTGAAAAAGTCACTGTAAACCAGCTTTGTCTGGTTAACAACTTTCTGTACGGTATTATAGGCTTCCTCGAATTTCTCTAATGTCAACATTTGTATTTCCTCCTACATGACAACTTGGATTCTATTATTCTGCCTGCTAAAGCGGCATAATCATTCCTTTAATCATTCTTCCTCTTCCGGAATCAGAATCTCGATATCTGACCGGGTGTCCATATCTGCAAACAATGCATTGACATAGGTTTCCGGATTGAAACGCTGCAAATCATCAATCTGCTCACCAACCCCGATGTATTTTACCGGAACATTTAATTCTGACTGGATTGCGATGGCAATACCGCCCTTTGCTGTTCCATCCAGCTTTGTTAAAATGATACCGTCAATCTTGGTTACGTTACTGAACTGTCTTGCCTGTTCCAAAGCATTCTGTCCGGTGGAGCCGTCTAACACAATTAAGGTTTCCAGATGGGCATCCGGGTATTCTTTTTCAATAATACGTTTCATCTTGGCAAGCTCGTCCATGAGGTTCTTCTTGTTATGGAGCCGTCCGGCGGTATCCACTAAAAGAATATCCACGTCTCTTGCTGCTGCAGCTTTAACCGCATCAAAGGTAACAGCAGCGGGATCCGAGCCTTCGCTCTGAGCAATAATCTCAACACCTGCACGGTTTGCCCAGGTTTTCAACTGGTCAATGGCAGCGGCACGGAAGGTATCTGCTGCACACATCATAACACGTTTGCCACGTTTTTTGTACTGTGCAGCCAATTTTCCAATGGAGGTAGTTTTTCCCACTCCGTTGACGCCGATAATCAGCATAACGGTTTTCTGGTCTTCAAAGTCATAGGCACTGTCATCCACTAACATCTGCTCTTTGATAATATTGATTACCAGTTCCCGGCACTCCTCCACCTCTTTGATGTGATTCTTTTTTACGAGGTCTTTCAGATTATCAATAATCCGTTCTGTGGTATCCAGTCCCAAATCCGCCATAATCAGCGTTTCTTCCAGTTCATCATAGAAATCCTCATCAATGGAAGAAAAACCGGAAAACAAGGCATTAAAGCTGTTGTTAATGCTGTTACGGGTTTTGGTAAGTCCGGAAACCAAACGGCTGAAAAATCCTTTTTCTTTTTCCGGCTCCATCGTTTCCACCTCGTCATCCGGTGAAAGCTGTTCCTCTGCTTTTTCTGTTTCTTCTTCATTGTCAGCAGGATTATCTTCTGATTCTTCCTGAATGGCATCAGTAATATTCTCTGTTTCTTTCTGACTGGCAGATTCTACATTTAAATTATCTTCTGAATCAGAGGTCTCATCCTGCTCCATATCTACATTCTGCTCTGTAGATTCTTCCGATAATTCCTCTTTCTTATTCTTCTTAAAAAAATCAAACATTCTATCCTCTCCTTCCAGCTATGTGCAGTTTTTATTCCATATCATATTTCACCTGTACTTAATCATCCAGCTCATTCTCAATCAAGTTGACGGAAACTAAAGTGGATACACCCTTTTCCTGCATGGTGATACCATAAAGCACATCTGCCGCCTCCATGGTACCCTTTCTATGGGTAATAACAATAAACTGGGTATCCTTGGTAAGCTTGTTCAGATATTTTGCATATCTGGTTACGTTGGAATCATCCAGTGCCGCCTCAATCTCGTCTAACAGACAGAATGGCGAAGGTTTCAGACTCTGGATTGCAAATAGCAGTGCAATGGCAGATAAAGCCTTTTCTCCACCGGATAACTGCATCATATTCTGCAGCTTCTTTCCCGGCGGCTGTGCAATGATACGGATTCCGGCCTCTAAGATATCCTCACTGTCCACCAGTTCTAACGTTGCCTTACCACCACCGAACAGTTCGCGGAATACCTTGTCAAACATAACCTGGATTTCATGGAATTTCTCTTCAAACTGGGTACGCATTGCCGTATCCAGTTCTGCAATAATCTGTAACAGATTGGTTTCTGCCTTTACAATATCATCATGCTGTCCCTTTAAGAATTCATAACGCTCGGAAACCAGCTTGTAATCCTCAATGGCATTGACATTGACATCTCCCAATGCCTTAATCTTTGCCTTGACTGCGGATACTTCACGTTTCAGACTATCCAGATCATTTAAAGACTCATCCTTTAACTCCATGGCAGACTGATAGGTAAGCTCATATTCTTCCCACATATACTTGCTTAAGCTGTCCGCCTGTTCACTAATCTTCTCCACCTGGGCAGACAATTTAAATGCAGACTTGTCAAGCTTTGTAATCTCTTCATTCAAACGCTCTCGCTTTGTAAAGAATTCCTTATGCTTTGCATTTAATTCTTCTTTATCTGCAACATCTTTGGCAAGTGTTGTCTCTAATTCTTCAATCTCCTTCTTATCTGCCTCGATCAATGCCTTAAACTGGTTTATCTTTGCAACCAGTGTCTCAATTGCCTTGCCGGAATCACTCATCTGGGAACGGTATAATTCCAGTTCCTCTTTTAATTTGTTTTCTTCCGCACGGATACGTCTTAAGTTCTCAATCAGGAAATCATCCTGCTGTTTGATGGTATTAAATTCCAGCATCAAAGCAGACACTTTCTCATTGGAAACCTTTAATTCTTCTTTCTTGGAAGCCACCTGCTCCTCTAAGCCTTCTATCCGCTCTTCTAACGCCTTCTTTGCTGCCTCTGCCTGCTTATGATTATCATAAAGCTCATTTTTATTCTGGTTGATTTCCTCAATCTGGGACTCCAATTCCTTACTTTCCTTGTTAACAGAAGCAAATGCATTTGCGGTCTCTGCCAGATTCTTGGAAACCTGTTCAATATTCATGGTTACCGTATTCTTCTGTAAATAAAGCTCCTGTAACTGAAGATTCAGGTCTTCCTTGGTGGTCTTTAATTCTTCCCGCACCGTCCGAAGTTCCGTTTCTTCCCTGGTGGCATTGACAATCTCGTTATTGATTTCAGAAAGCTCCTTGGAAAGCTCATCTAACTCTCTTTTTCTTCCCAACAGATTGGAAGAATTCTTAAATGCACCACCGGTCATGGCACCTCCCGGTGTCAGCAGTTCTCCTTCCTTCGTTACAATCCGAAGACTCTGGTGGAACTTCTTGTTTACCGCAATGGCATGGTCAATGGTATCCACCACAAGGATACGCCCTAATAAATGATTGGTAACCGCACTGTACTTGTCATGTACCTTTACCAAATCCTTGGCAAGCCCAATCACTCCCGGCTCCTTTAAGGCTTCTTTATTGGTAAACTCACTGTATTTGCCGCCAATGGTAGTCAGCGGTAAAAAGGTTGCCCGTCCAAAACGGTTCTTTTTTAAATACTGGATCAGACGCTTTGCCGTATTCTCGTTATCCGTAACAATATTCTGGATACTTCCACCAAGGGCTGTTTCCACTGCAATCTCATATTCCTTATTTACCTGGATAATATCTGCCACAACACCGATAATTCCCGGATTGCTGTCTTTCTGCTCCATTACACGCTTAATGGAATTCCCATATCCGTCATAGCGTTCGGTAATGTTGCGAAGAGCCTCTAATTTGGATTTGACACTGCTGTACTCATTATTGGCGTTAAATAACCGCTGTTTATTCTCATTTGTTGCTATGGTATTCTGATCAAGTTCTGCGTCCGTAACCTCAAGCTTTGCGAGAATGTCCGCAACGGTCTTTTCAATCTCTTCCAGAGAACTGTTGTGTTTTTCATACTCCTCCTTGTCCTTCATCTCATCGGACTTAAACTGGAGGAAACGCTGGTTTAACTGGGTCTTCCGGTAATTGATATTTTCCAGCATGGCATCATATCTTCCAACCTTGGCTTTCAGATTGGCACCGTCATTTAAATACTCGATGATATCCGCCTTGCTTTTTTCAATCTCTGCTTCCAATTCCGCGATTTCTTCTTCAATACCTTCACTGACAGCCTTTGCCTCTTCAACCACATCATCCGCATTGTCCATTTTCTCATCTAAAACTGCCTTTTTCTCCTGGAATTCATGTTTTTCCTTTTCCTGGGCAGCCAAAGACTGGTTGATACGGTCAATCTGTTCACTCATATGTACATCCGTTGATTTCGCATTGGAAATCTGCTGGTTCAGTACATTGACCTCTCCCTCGTTATGTTCATTGCAAAGCTTTAATTCATGAATCTTGTTCTTATTCTCATCAATGGAATGATTACACTGTTCCAGAACCGTTTCAATACGCTCATATTCATTCTTTGTCTGTTCAAATTCAGCCTTTAAGCGTTCACTATCGTCATTGACAATGTGTAATTTCTCTTCATTTTCCTTTAACAGTCCTTCTATACGCTCATTTTCCAACAGGAACACATTGACATCAAACCTCTTTAATTCGCCCTTATACAGCAAATATTTCTTTGCCACCTCGGACTGTTTCTCCAAAGGTCCGACCTGTTTTTCCAGCTCAGATAAAATGTCATTGACACGGCTTAAATTCTCTCTCTCCGCAGCCAGAGACTTCTCTGTTGCCGCCTTGTTCTTCTTATACTTAACAATTCCTGCCGCCTCATCAAACAGTTCCCTGCGTTCCTCCGGCTTGCCGGACAAAATCTTCTCGACCTGTCCCTGTCCAATGATAGAATATCCCTCTTTACCAATACCAGTATCAAAGAAAAGTGCGTTGACATCCTTTAAACGGCTTACGGTTCCGTTAATCAGATATTCACTTTCTCCGGAACGGTACACCCGTCTTGCCACCGTTACCTCTTCATAATCAATTGGCAGGGAATGGTCGCTGTTATCCAAAGTTATGGCAACATAAGCAGAACCATGAGGTTTTCTAAGCTCTGTTCCCGCAAAAATAACATCCTCCATCTTGGCACCACGAAGCTGCTTTGCACTCTGTTCTCCTAACACCCAGCGGACAGCATCACCAACATTACTCTTACCAGAGCCGTTTGGTCCCACAATTCCCGTAATTCCCTTATTAAATTCAAATACAATACGGTTGGCAAAGGATTTAAATCCATATACCTCTATACTTTTTAAATACATAAATTTTCTCCCTGTTCCTTTAACTTCAGAATCGCCCGGTATGCTGCCATCTGCTGTGCATTTTTCTTGGAAGTACCCTCTCCGATGGCAAGACTTACGTCATCTACAAACACCTCTGTAACAAAACTCTTATTATGATCCGGTCCTTTTTCCTCAATAAGCTTGTAGGTTACAATCCCCTTACCATCTTTCTGAACCATCTCCTGTAAGGTGGTCTTGGCATCATAAAACAGTGACTTATGCTCTATATCTGTCAGCAAAAATGTATATACATACTTTTTAGCAGCCTCCATGCCGCCATCCAGATAAATGGCACCTAACACCGATTCGAACAGATCACACAGAATCGAGCTTCTGCTTCTTCCCCCAGTCAGTTCTTCCCCTTTGGAAAGCAGCACATAATCGCCAAAATGCAGCATTTCCGATACGGAAGATAGCGTAAATTCACAGACAATAGATGCCCGAAGCTTTGTCAGTTTCCCCTCCGGCAGATCCTTATACTCCTCAAATAAATACTCACTGGTGATCAACTCCAATACGGCATCTCCCAAAAATTCCAGCCGTTCGTAGCTTTCCATTCCTTTGCGTTTCATTTCATTGATAAATGAACTGTGGGAAAGTGCCTGTTTAATCAATGCTTTATCCTTAAATTCATACTGAATATTCTCTTCAATTGCTTTTTCATCAAAGTTAAGCATATCTCATCTCCAAATTCATATCTCTGTTTTCCGAATACAGCGCCTAATTGTTCGCCTCTTCTAACAGATATTTTTTGATTTTTCCATTGATATCCTGTTTCTTAAATGTCTCCACCTGGAACAAGGCATTTTTAACTTCCTTATTGGTGGCATTACCGTGTATCTTAACCACCAGACCATTCAAACCAAGAAGTGGTGCGCCGCCATGTTCTGTCGTATCAAATAGCTTCAATGTATTCTTTAACTGTGGCTTTACCAGCAAAGCACCCAATGTGGAAACTGGTGTTGCCGTCATGCCTTCTTTTACCTTTTTCATCAGACCGGAAGCCAGTCCCTCCATCAGTTTTAATATAACATTACCAACAAAGGCTTCCGTTACAATAACATCGGCTGCTCCATTTGGAATCTCTCTTGCCTCAATACTTCCGATAAAATTAATATCCTTGCATTCCTTTAACAGTGGAAATGTTTCTTTCACTAATGCATTTCCCTTTTCCTCTTCCACACCGATATTTACAATGGCAACTCTTGGATTCTTAATTCCCACTACATTTTCCATATATATAGAACCCATTCTGGCAAACTGAACCAGATTACTTGGTTTCGCATCCACATTAGCACCACAGTCAATCAGTAAACTTACGCCATTCATATTGGGAACAACCGGGGCTAAAGGTGCTCTTTCAATTCCTTTCATCTTGCCAACCAAAACCTGTCCGCCAACCAATATGGCACCGGAATTTCCAGAGGAAACAAATCCATCCGCCTTGCCCTCCTTTACCATACGAAGACCTACAACCATGGAAGAATCCTTCTTCTGGCGGATTGCATTTACCGGAGTATCATGACAGGTAATCTCATCCGGTGCATGCACAATCTCAATCTGGCCAGCCGGATATTCATATTTTGCAAGTTCGTTCTTGATTTTATCCTCCGGACCAACAATATATACAAATAAATCTTCTTTTTCCTTAACTGCATTCACTGCACCTAAAACCATTTCTCCCGGTGAATTGTCACCACCCATTGCATCTAATACAACCTTTGTTAATTCTGACATGATATGTCCTCCATTTCCCTGAATATACATCAAAGCATAAAACAACTTATTTACTATACCATAAAAAACATTTTTTGACAACGAATTGGAAAAGGTTTTAACCGAAAAAAGACTGCTGCACTCCGTAAAGTACAACAGTCTTTTCAACCATTCAATTAACTATGCATTTTCTTTTGCATTATCTTTTGCTTCTTTTTTCGCCTGTTTTGCTGCAAGTGCTTTCTCGGTTGGGCGAACCAATACCATACAAATAATAAACGCAATAATATAAAGCACGATTGTTGCATATAATACATACTGGTATCCGGTTGGATTAACTGTAATCATTTCAACCGTACCATCTGCAAGCTCATGTGCAATCTGCTCTTCCTGACCGAAATGATTAACAATCCAGTTTGCCATCTGGTTACCTGACAAACCTGCAAATGCCCATGCGGATAAGGTAAGACCGTGAATAGCACTGATATTACTCATTCCATAATGGTCAGAAAGCAACGTAGGAACATTGGAAAATCCTCCACCGTATCCTGCATTTACAACGAAGATCAGGCAAAGTACAAGGATTGTCAAAAGTGTATTACCTTCACCATTTTTAATACCACCTGTTACAATCACAATTGCAGTAAATGCAATGGAAAGTATAAAGATTAATTTGTAAATCGTATTACGATCCTTCATGGTATCTGCCCATGCAGAAAAACCAAGACGACCACCTGCATTAAAGATAGCTGATATAGTGGAAATGATACCTACCATACTGGCAAGACCAATACACTTCACAATCATTTTCTCCTGTGAAATCAAAGCCAGACCACAGGTAATGTTAATATAGAACATTAACCAGATACCAATATAATTGGTAACCGGTTTTGTCTTGATAACAGACATAATGCTCTTGCCTTTTTCCTTTGTCTGTGGCTCGTGCCATGAATCCGGCTTTTTTAATAATAAATGTCCAACAAACATCATTACAAAATAAACACAGGCAAGAATCCAGAACATTTTATATATTCCACCATCGCCAAGCTTATCCAGCATAGCCTGCATAATCGGACTTGCGATTGCCTTTGCGGCACCGAAACCTGCTACTGCAAGACCGGTAGCCAGACCCTTGCGGTCTTCAAACCAAAGCATCAAAGTCTTAACAGGTGATAAATAACCGGTTCCTAAACCGATACCCATAATAAAACCATAACAAATATAAATACCAATCAACGAAAGCATGCTTCCCTGATGTGCTCCGCCATAGTAGATAAAGAATCCTGTACCTGCCATACCGGAAGCAAAGCAGATTGCCGCAATCAAAGAAGACTTATGTATATCTTTCTCAACAATATTTCCTAAAAACGCTGCTGACATTCCTAAGAAAAAGATTGCAAAACTAAATGCCCATTCTGTTGCCCCCTTTGAAAATCCAATATAGTCAGCAATTTCCTGACTAAAAATGGACCAACAATAAACCGTACCAATACTGCAATGAAGTAATAATGCCGGAATAGCTGCCCGAATCCATTTGTTCGTACGCCATCCGCCCTTCTTCTTTTGACTTTCACTCATAACTTTTCCTCCACATCCTATGTTAAATTGTAAAAAAAGTTTCTGCCTAATTTGGGCAGAAAACAAACAAAAATATTGTACACCTTTTATTTCCAATTTTCAAGCATATATATTTAATTTTTCTCATATTTTTATTGATTTTAAATTTACTATCGTTTACACTATAAAAAAAGAAAAAGGAGAACGACAAAATGCAAATGCATTCACCAAAAGAAATCGTAGACAACAATATGAGCGGAGCCGTTAATAAGGCGAACTTAAAGTTATCAAAGATGATTGCCCTGGGCATTCTTGCCGGAATGTTTATCGCAGTTGGAGGTGTTACCAGTAATACTGCTGTCCACAGCATCACGAATGTTGGTTTAGCAAGACTGGTGGGCGGTGCTGTTTTCCCAATCGGCCTTTTAATGATTGTACTGGTGGGCGGTGAATTATTCACCGGAAACTGTCTGATGGTTATGGCAACCTTAGATAAACGAATCCGGGTATCCCGGTTTATCCGTAATCTGGTTGTTGTCTTTCTTGCAAACCTGCTTGGTTCTTTAATCATGGATCTGCTGATTTTTTACAGCGGTAATCTGAATTTCAGCAATGGAGCTTTAGGTGCTTATACTATTAAGGTTGCAATTGACAAAGTAAGTATTACCCCTCTTAAAGGTGTCACTTCCGGAATATTATGTAATTTTCTGGTATGTATGGCAATTTTAAAAGGGGCTGCAGCAAAAGAAGTTGCCGGTAAGATTCTGGCTACATGGTTTCCAATCTTCGCATTCGTACTGAATGGTTTTGAACATATCGTTGCTAATATGTACTATATTCCAATTGGTATTTTAGCAAAAACAAATCCATTATATGTGGAAAAAGCACAGGAAATTTATGGTATTACTGCCAGTCAGCTGGATTCTTTGAATATCATTGGTGCCTTGAACAATTTCATTCCCGTCACCATAGGTAACCTGATGGGTGGAATGTTCATCGGATGTATGCTTTACTTTATTAATGTAAAATGGGAAAAGAATTAACTTTATTCCGTTTTTTCATTTTTTTAATTTTTGTCTTGTGAAACTTAAAATAATACATTATCATAATACTATTGATGAATAATATTAAGACACGGATTGCGAAGAAGGAATCGTAATTGGTGTCTTTTTATTTTGTGAATCTATTGTCGTTATGGGAAAAGAATTTCCCCAAATAAAATGGAAGGTGATACATATGAACAACCAGAAAGATATGATGGCATTATCTGCCACCCAGACTTCAAACTTCAATGAACTTGTAAACTACTGCATGATTTCCGGTGAAATTGATCTATCACTATATACAGAATATGATGTAAAACGCGGACTTCGCGATAGTAATGGTAAAGGCGTGCTGACAGGGCTTACTGAAATTGCAGATGTTAAAGCCTATCAGATTGAAGACGGACGCAAGATTCCGGCTGACGGGCAGCTTTTTTACCAGGGCTACAATGTTGCAGATTTAATAAACGGAGAAGAAAACAGACGTTATGCTTTTGAAGAAGCAACTTATCTCCTGCTTTTTGGGGAACTGCCAAACAGCAAACAGTTAGAACAATTTATTGGTATTCTGTCCAGTCTTGGAGAACTGACCAATCAGTTTGTACGGGATGTCATTATGAAAAAACCTTCAGCCAACATTATGAATGCTTTGCAGAAATGCGTGCTGGCACTCTATTCCTATGACAGCAATCCGGATGATATCTCCATTCCAAATGTTTTGATGCAGTCTTTGCAGCTTATTGCCAAACTGCCACTGATATCGGTCTATGCTTACCATGCGCATATGCATTTTAACAGAGATGCCTCTTTGGTAATCCGTAATCCTGATAAAAATATGTCCATAGCAGAAAACATTCTGCAGATGTTACGCCCGGATGGAAAATTTACGGAATTGGAAGCAAAGGTGTTAGATGTATGCCTTGTGCTCCATGCAGAGCATGGCGGCGGTAACAATTCCACATTTACTAACCATGTAGTTACTTCTTCCGGAACCGATACCTATTCTGCCATGGCAGCATCTATCGCCTCTTTAAAGGGACCACGTCACGGTGGAGCAAATCTGAAGGTGCAGGAAATGTTTGATGACATCAAAGCAAATATCAAGGACTGGGATGATACGGAAGAAATCAGTTCCTATCTGGAAAGTATATTAAATGGCGAAGTATTTGACCATTCCGGTCTGATTTATGGCATGGGGCATGCCGTTTATACCGATTCCGATCCACGGGAGGTCATTTTAAAGAAATATGCCATGTATTTAAGTGAAGCAAAGGGTATGACAAAAGAATTCAATCTCTATTGTACAGTAGAAGAAACTGCTGCCAGGTTAATTGCCAAAAAACGCCGTTTATTCAAACCGGTCTGTGCAAATGTTGACTTTTACAGTGGCTTTGTATATACAATGCTTGGAATCCCAAGAGAATTGTTCACGCCAATCTTTGCCATAGCAAGAATTTCCGGCTGGAGTGCCCATCGTCTGGAGGAACTGGTAAATCACGGAAAGATCATTCGACCTGCCTATAAATTTGTAGGCGTACACAAGGATTATCATGAATTAGACGAAAGACCGGATACCTTACCTTCGTAAGGTTCCGGTCTCCATAATCTGATATCCAATCTTCATCTCTTTGCGGACCGACGGGGATTCCTCCATCATATCAATCAGCATCTTTGCAGCTTCTTCTCCACTGGTTTTATAATAGAAATGCACAGAGGTAAGCGGCGGATCACATACCTTTGCCACCAGATCATCTCCAAATCCTGCAATCTGGACATCTTCGGGAATCTTTTTCCCGCACTCTTTTAAATACCGCATGGCACCCATGGCAAGTATGTCCGTTGCACATATTAAGGTATCGATTTCAGAATCCATTTGAAGCAGGGATTTTGCACTTTCATATCCCTGTTCAATGGATATCATGTCATTGGTGCAATATCCTTCTTTTATTGCACGATCCAGTTCAAAATTGGCATCCAGAAAACCATATAATCGCTCCTGTCCTACCGATTCATTCTCTATTAAAGCTCCGATAAATGCAGGATTGTTTCCATGCTCCAAGGCTCTTTTGGTCAGTTCTTTTGCGGCACCATAATCATCATAATATACACAGGAATATTCCTTTACACACTGTGCCAACACCACAAGTGGTATGTTAATATCCTTCATGACTCTGTAGTGTTCTTTTGTAATAATACTTCCAATCAGAATAATACCATCCACATGGTTCTGCCCTAACTGTTTCAGGCATCGAATCTCTTCCTTAATATCATTCTGGGTATCTGCAAGCAAAAGCTGATATCCCTTTTCTCTTAATATACTACTGATTCCATGCACCATCCGGCTGACTGAATCGGAATTGATTTTTGGAAGGATAACACCGATGGAACCGGTCTTTTTCGTTCGCAGCATCTGTGCCTGTGCAGATGGCTGATAACCGGTTTCTTCAATCACCTTACGGATTTGTTCCTTTTTCTCTGCACTGACATAACCATTATTCAGATATCTGGATACAGTGGCACGGGAAACACCTGCAAGTGCAGCAATTTCATTTATATTCATCTATGAATCCTCCATTATCATATGCGTGTCATAAAGTCAAAAAGTTTTTTCTGCAAGTAGAAAACTTTTTGGACTTTTGACACTTATATCATATTAATTATAGATTAATGTGAGAACGATTTCAAGTCACAATATAAAATCTTTTGCATATGCTAATAAAAATATGCTTTTACGTATTTGCAAGGAAAGGACGTCCATATGAAATTAAAAAAATATTTAAAAGCAACACAGGAGAATATCGACAAAGGCTATTTGCAGATCAATGCTATTTCCGATAACAACCAGATTCCAATCCGAAATGCAAAAATAGAAATTGCGAGTACCGGAAATCCAAACGAAACCCTTGAAGAGATCAATACCGATTCCGATGGAAGAACCTCTACCATCGAACTGGCTGCCCCTCCACTGGAATTCTCATTGGAACCATCGGATAACCAGCCCTACAGTGAATATAATTTAAAGATATCTGCGGAAGGATACGAAGATAATATTATCTCCGGCGTTCAGATTCTGTCTGGAGAAACAGGACTTCAGAATATCCGTATGACACCGCTGGCTACCAGTGGTAATCCCTATAATCCCACCATCATCGGAGGGCATACGCTATGGGAATTCTATCCACCTAAAATTGCAGAAGCGGAAATCAAACCAATGGGGGAACGGGGCGAAATTGTTCTCAGTAAAGTAGTCGTACCGGAATACATTATCGTACATGACGGTGCCCCTACCGACACCACTGCTTCTGATTACTATGTTCCATATAAGGACTACATTAAAAATGTTGCTTCCTGTGAAATCTATGCCACATGGCCGGAAGCAACCATATATGCAAATGTCCTTGCCATTATGTCATTTACTTTGAACCGTGTATATACAGAATGGTATCGCGGAAAGGGTTTCGATTTTACCATTACCAGTTCCACTGCATTCGACCACAAGTGGATGTATCAGAAAACAGTATATGAAAGTATCTCCCAGGTTGTGGATTCCGTCTTTGCTAATTATTTATCCAGACCAAATGTCAGCCAGCCAATTCTTACCCAGTACTGTGATGGCAAACGTGTCACCTGTCCTAACTGGATGAGCCAGTGGGGTTCCAAATACTTAGGCGACCAGGGGTATACTGCCATTGAAATCATACGAAACTATTATGGAGATGATATGTATATCAATGAGGCAGAAATCATTTCCGGTATTCCGTCTTCCTGGCCGGGTTATGATTTATCAGTGGGTTCCACCGGAAGCAAAGTCCGCATGATGCAGGAGCAGTTAAACCGAATCGCGAGAAATTATCCTTCCATTCCTACTGTTGCTGTGGACGGTAATTTTGGTGAAGGAACAAAGGCTGCTGTGGAACAGTTCCAGCGAATCTTTAATCTTCCGGTCACTGGAATTGTGGATTATCCAACCTGGTATAAGATTTCGCAGATTTATGTGGGTGTAAGTAAAATTGCAGAATTGACGTAACCGGTAATATTGTATATTATGTGTAATATAGTTTGCTGGATAATCTGTTAATTGGATGATCTATTATATACAAACAGATAATTTTCATTACCAACACACACATGCGACAAGGGGGAAAATCATGGATCCACTTTTCAGAGCAATTATTTACTGTATCTTTGTATTATTATTCTGGTTTTTCATTTGGTTTTTGATAAAACAGTTACAAAACCGGAGCAATCAGAAACTAGCCCCAAAAATAACTTCAGACATCAAAGTATATCTGCAGTCTTCTGAAAACCGCAAATCAGCAACACCTGAAGATATAAAGAAAATCAGAAAGAATTCAGCAATGAAAATGGGCTTTGTTTTTATTGTATTATTAGGCTGTGAATCCCTGCTAGGTATCACGGATGGATTTTCTGCTTTTCTTCTGCTTGCATTTGTTGTTACCATACTGGCATTTTCCATAGCATTTGGAATTCTATTGCTGATTGATAAACGAAAAATGGATTCTGATTATGAGTCGGTTGGTCTTTGGATTGAAAAAGCATATTTATTAAGTGTTATGACTTATAAAGGTTACAATTTAACAATTGCTTATTATGATTTTATTAACAATGAGATTAAGATTCAATCCATTCATATCGACTCATCAGATTTAGGTGGCAGAAGAATACAGACAGGTGATTATATTGATATTATGGTTTCTGCCAAAAAGTCAGGAATGAAATTTAATAGCGTTATATGAAAAAATGGCTATCCGCAAGAAGTGACTGCGGATAGCCATTAAATGTATTTACTTAAATCAATATTTCATCCTCATTATTTTTTCAAATGAACTGTAACAGTACCATATTCCGTCTTCTCTTCTCCGTCATATGCTTTCAGAATTAATTGTATAGATTTTATACCATACAATTAAATTCTATTATTCTACAACTACCTTACGGAAGTTCTTTTTTCCTCTCTTCAAGACAAAATCTTCGGCAAAGTCATTCTTTTCATATGATGTAAATGGGTCATTTACCTTCTCTCCATTTACACTAACACCGCCCTGCTGCACGCCTCGTCTTGCTTCGGCTTTAGAGGTTACAAGCTCTGCCTTTACCATCAGGTCAAGAATACCAATCTTGCCTTCTTCATTGAAATCAGCATCTGTAAGTGTTGTTGTTGGCATATTGGCAGCATTTCCATCGGTAAATAATGCTCTTGCACTTTCCTGAGCCTTCATGGCTTCTTCCTCGCCGTGAACCATCTTGGTAAGCTCAAATGCCAGAATCTCTTTTGCCTGATTTAACTGGCTGCCTTCCCATTTATCCATCTCATCAATCTGTTCCAATGGTAAAAAGGTAAGCATCCGCAGACATTTCAATACATCTGCATCATCCACATTTCTCCAGTACTGATAGAAGTCAAATGGAGAGGTTTTATTCGGATCAAGCCATACTGCGCCAGACTGGGTCTTCCCCATCTTCTTGCCCTCTGAGTTCAACAACAGGGTAATTGTCATGGCATAAGCATCTTTTCCTAATTTACGGCGAATCAATTCAGTACCGCCAAGCATATTGCTCCACTGGTCATCGCCGCCAAACTGCATGTTACAGCCATACTTCTGATATAATGCATAAAAGTCATAACTCTGCATGATCATGTAATTGAACTCAAGGAAACTTAATCCCTTTTCCATTCTCTGCTTGTAGCACTCTGCACGAAGCATATTATTAACAGAGAAGCAGGCTCCCACTTCACGGAGCACTTCAATATAATTAAGGTCTAAAAGCCAGTCTGCATTGTTTACCATCAACGCCTTTCCCTCGGAAAAATCAATGAATTTACTCATCTGCTCCTTGAAGCAGTCGCAGTTATGCTGAATGGTTTCCTTTGTCATCATCTGTCTCATGTCGGTACGGCCTGACGGATCACCAATCATGGCGGTTCCACCACCAATTAATGCAATCGGCTTATTTCCTGCCATCTGAAGACGTTTCATCAAGCATAATGCCATAAAATGTCCTACATGAAGGCTGTCAGCAGTCGGATCAAATCCAATATAAAATACCGCCTTACCATTATTTACCAGCTCCTTAATCTCCTCTTCATCTGTCACCTGAGCAATCAAACCTCTTGCCACTAATTCGTCATAAACTGTCATCGTGTGTCCTCACTTTCATCATAATTAAGAAAGAGTTTCGCTTGCAAAACTCTTCGCCTGCGGCGGGTCGCTAAAAGCGACAATTTTCTTATCTGCCGCAGTGCGATTCACGCGGAGCGTTTATTACTTTATAGGACGAACTTTCCTATAAAGTAATAAACTCCCGTCCTATAAAATAGGACGAGAGCATAAATCCCGTGTTACCACCTAACTTCACAACAGACTCACATCTGCTGCCTCAGAAGTATCCCATTGCAAAACACTAAAATCATAATACAATGTCGAATACCAGATATGTTAACGGATATCAACCGGCATAGCCTACTGGGAAATTATCTGATTAAAACGATAATATCTAATCATCCATTCCGTTGGGTATGCAGCTCAAAGATGTATTCATAAAAAGTCTTCCATGGGCCTCTCATCCACCGGCACCTTTCTGTATGGGACTGCTTTTTACTACTTGTTCTTATCATCGCCATAACTATCGTATAGTATAGCCAAGGTATTCTTGTTTGTCAAATTATTTTTCTATGACATCTAGAAAATATTCTAAATATCATAGAAAATCTCTGTATCCCATCTAATCCATGTTAATCTGAAACTGCTCCACAATTCCTGCTAAAGTCTGGATATTCTCCATACTGTTATTCACAACTTCTTTGTTCTGGCCTGTCTGTTCTGCCATATCCGTTGTACTGTTGGCTATTTCATTAATACTGATTCCGGCTTCACTGACGGCATTGCTGATTCCTTCCACAGAATTCTTGACAGCTTCCAGATTATCCGACAGGTTCATGATGGCAGAATTTACATTCACCATATTATCTTCAATTACAGCCGCATCATTCTTATACTGCTCACTCACCTTGCCAAATTCTTCGTAATCCTCTAAAACAGTTTCTCCCATAAAGTCCATTGATACATCCAGACATCTTGCCATATCGGAAACTGCATCATTAACCTCACCAACAATCTTATTAATATTGGATACAGTATCACTGGTCTGCTGTGCCAGATTACTGATTTCCGTTGCCACAACTGCAAATCCTTTTCCTGCCTCTCCGGCTCTGGCTGCCTCGATAGATGCATTCAACGCCAGCAGACTGGTCTGGGAAGAAATATCATCAATTGCATTGGTTAAAGCATTGATTTTTTCCACTGCCTTAGACTTTTCTAAAGCAATTTCTGCATCTGCTTTTACACTGTCATACATATTCCTTGTCTTGTCAGATGCTTCCTTTGTTGATTCCCTCAAAGCTGCAGCACGCTTCATAATCTCATTGGAAATATTCTTGCCTTCCTTGGATATCTGTTCAATGGAACGGGCAGCATTATTTATTTCAATTAAATTATCCTGTACATCCTCAATCGCGGCTCCGGATTCTGTCACACCTGCTGCCAACTCCTCCGTAAATGCAGAATTAGACTCTGCAATCTCTGCCACACCATCGGAACTGCTTTGCAAATGTGCAATGCTTTCATTCAGGGCATTGCAGGAAGAGTCGATATTTCTAACCATATCCTCCAGATGCTCCCGCATTCCCATGATTGCCTGTGCCATCTCTCCAATCTCATCTCCGCGCTCCGCAAGCTTACCCCCATCAATCTGAGTAGCAAAATCCAATTCTGCTGTATTCTGAATGATATGTGTCAGCTTCTTGATTGGAGTGGAAATGGTACCGCTTATAAAAATTGCAAAGATTATAGCCAGAATCAATGCAAAACACGCCATCTTAATAATCTTAAATGACAAAGAATTGGTACTGCTTAACAGTTCCTTTTCCGGCACAGTGATTACCAGCTTCATACCATTATTCAAGGTCGTATAAATCAGGATATTATCCCCTGCCACCATAACCTTACCCTCGTTATCGGCATTACTAATCACCTTGTATTCTTCCGGAAGAACCTCCTCTAAACTGCTTCCTGTCTCATAATCCTTATGAGATAAAATATTGTTCTCTGAATTTAACAGATAAGCATATCCTGTCTCGAAAACCGTTGTCTCCGATACCAGATTCTCAATCTCTGAAAAATCAACATCCATTCCTACGATACCAACCGATGTATCATCAATAAAAATCGGCACCACATAGGATATCATATATACATTGATATTCTCATTCAGATAAGGATCCATCCAGATTGGTTCTCCTGCCTGAACCGGTATGTAATACCATCCCACATGTGCAAGGTCAGAGGGATCATAAATACTGAAATCTGTCGGAGTCAGGAACTCAAACTCATCCCCGGACTTTGACAAAAAAATTCCGGATGTTGGTTCCGTAAATTCCGGATTATACCGGATGTACGCACAGAGTGCACCCTGGGTATTCAACGCCAGATTATTCGTTGTTAGCTCCAGAGATTTGGTACAGTCTTCTACATAATCTCCGTCTGTCTGGAACTTGTCAAAATCATCAATGGTAGAAATCGTAATATTACTAAGAGAATCCACAGACTGCTGGATTTTCTCAATTGTACGGTTCAGTTCCTCTATTTTGGTCTGACTCAATAATGTCAGAATCTCATTCGAGTCCTCTCCTGTTACCGCCCGCGATACCATAATACAATTGATTCCCATAATAAAACATGCCAATAACACCGTAATTGATACGGTTGCTGTAATTCGTGCCCGTAAAGAAAGCCGCATATCTAACCCCTCCATTCCAAATATAGTAATTATTCACAAATCATAAATTATTTTTTGTGTATTATAGCACATTTTCTGTATAGTTACAACTCAAAATTAATCTATCAAATAAAGCTTCAAATGAAAAGTGGAGGACATATGATTATTACTAATATGCCTCCACCGCCATCTTATACACCATCTGTTTTGTAAATTCCAATGTAATTGTTAAAATTCCCTCTTTCAGGGTTACAATGGAATAATCCTCTGTTCCCTCTATGGAAGCTTCCGGAAATACTTTCTTCACTTCATCATAGGTGGAACCAATCCCTATACCGCCCATAAGTTCAAATGGAACCGCATACTCTTTTCCGTCTTTTTGAAAGGAGGATGCCTCCATAAATGTTATGGTCATTCCATCCGGCGAATCCGCCGTATTCTGTTTCAGATTGGACACCCTGATATAAGCAACCTCTTCATCGTCCTCATTTAAAAGGCTGCAATGAAAACAATCTCCGGCATCAATCCCATCTGTCATTTCCTCATAATACATATCTTTGATATGCAGTTCTTCCGGCAGATTGGATACGGTAAGTGGAAATTCCATTACGGTTCCAAAGAGTGCAATGTGATTCCTATCCTCAATGGTTTCCGCACTCTTCTCTCCGTACATTTCAAGTATCTTTGCTGTGCCTTCGGTGTTCTCCTCCCTTTCCAAAAGCGGCAGACCAAAGAAGAACACAGCAAGTACAATTATTATAATAATAAGATTCCGAATTACTTTTTTCATAGGATTTTAGTGATGGAATAACCGAATCTTAGTAAAGCACATCGCAATGCCATACTTGTTACAGGTTTCAATAACATTATCATCCCGGATGGAACCGCCCGGCTGGGCGATATATCTTACACCGCTCTTATGTGCCCGCTCGATATTATCCCCAAATGGGAAAAATGCATCTGAGCCTAAGGATACATCTGTCATCTGGTCAAGCCATGCACGCTTCTCTTCTCTTGTAAATACCTCCGGCTTTTCGGTAAAGAAATTCTCCCATGTTCCATCTGCCAAAACATCCATATAATCATCGCTCATATACACATCAATGGTGTTATCGCGGTCTGCACGTCCAATGTGCTCCTTAAATGGAAGATTTAATACTTTTTCGTGCTGGCGTAAAAACCAGTTATCAGCCTTCTGTCCTGCCAGTCTTGTACAGTGGATTCTGGACTGCTGCCCTGCACCGATTCCGATTGCCTGTCCGCCCTTTGTATAACATACAGAGTTAGACTGTGTATATTTCAGGGTAATCATTGCAATGGCAAGGTCAATCTTTGCCTGTTCCGGAATCTCCTTATTCTCTGTTACAACATCCGCAAACAGTTCATCATTGATCACAAGCTCATTTCTACCCTGTTCAAAGGTAACACCAAATACGTCCTTCTGCTCAACCGGTGCTGGAACATAGTTCGGATCAATCTGGATGATGCAGTAATTGCCTTTCTTCTTTCCCTTTAATATCTCCAATGCCTCCGGCTCATAACCCGGCGCAATGATTCCATCTGAAACTTCTCTCTTGACCAGCTTTGCTGTATCCACATCACAGACATCAGAAAGGGATATAAAATCACCAAAAGATGACATTCTGTCCGCCCCTCTGGCTCTTGCATAAGCACTGGCAAGAGGTGAAAGGTCACCCATATCCTCTACCCAGTAAATCTTCTTTTCAATATCATTTAACGGAAGACCGACTGCTGCACCTGCAGGAGAAACATGCTTAAATGATGTGGCCGCAGGAAGCCCGGTTGCCTTCTTTAATTCCTTTACTAACTGCCAGCCGTTAAATGCATCCAATAAGTTGATATAGCCAGGCTTACCGCAAAGAATCTCGATTGGCAGCTCACCCTCTTTCATAAATACACGGGAAGGTTTCTGATTTGGGTTACATCCGTATTTTAATTGAATCTCTTTCATTGTTTTACTCCTTTTTAATTATTGATTTTTGTTGATAATCTTGGTCTTATAACTTCCATCTTCTAAGTTGATATAACGAACAAACAGGGATACTTTATTGTCCTCATTCAGATTCTTCCATACTAAATCTGCAAATGCATCCATATCATCCGGAATATCCACTAAGGTTGGCTCACCTTCAAAGCTTGGCAATGGATTGCCGTCACCCATATACGTATGGATAAAATGCCCTTCTCCATTTACCGGATTTTCATAGGCAAATGTGTAACGGTTGCAGGCATCCGGATTACCATTATTACTCTTCAAAATGGACATGGCATAATTGTAGCTTCCACCCTCAATATGAAGAATACCGGAAATTCTTGGTGTATAATTCGGTGCATCCGGTTCAAATTCTCTTGTACGCAGTGCCTGCTCAAAGGTAAACTGCTGATTCATCAAATCATAAATGGTATCTGTCTGGTCACCGTTGGTAACAATGGTCTTATTTCCTAATACACGAACCGGAGCATAAATGATCAGGCTTGGATCTTCCAGTTTAGAGGGATCAAATGCCTGAGTACGGATTCCTTCACCATCCTCCACAAATACACGGTTACGGCTGTTCTCACTTCTTCCCATGATAAAATAGGCAATGGCTGCATGCTTGCCATCCGGTGTCTTTCCAATCACGATTCCTCTACCCGGATAAGTGGTGGAAGAAAGTTCTGCTGCTAATAATCTCATTTCCATAAAAGTACCTCCATCTTCTATTTGATTCTCACATAATAAAACCGCCCAGGTATCCCAAAGGGTGCCCAGACGGTCGGCTTACGAATCCTGTTGTGTTCCCTGTGGGTGCTCCCACGTTCCGTCAGTCACACAACTGTATATATAATATAATACATAAATTTGAAGAAGTTGCAAGTGGTTTTATAAAGAATTTGAAAATCGTGTAAAAATACATTATTATGATAAATTCTCAAAATTTTATAAAAAATAAAAAAAGTACTTGACGACTTACCATTCATTTGCTATACTAAGCAAGTCGTCA
>JBJEJE010000148.1:0-32599 GCA_051877755.1 Lachnospiraceae bacterium
GTGTATATTTTCCGGATTTTACGAAAAATGAAAATCTGTTAAAGAGACTTTATGCGTATGCGAAGATGATTAACAAGTAATGTAGACAATGGCTTACACAAGAGCAGATGGCAGAACTGTTTCAAAAATCAAAATCGACAATTAATGAACATATAAAAAATATATATGATGATTGTGAATTAAAAATAGAAGATACTATGAGAAAATTCGGAAATTCCGAATTTTCTACAAAACCGACAAATTATTATAATTTAGACATGATTATTTCGGTTGGATATAGGGTGCGTTCGCAGCGAGGTGTTCAGTTTAGAATATGGGCAAGCAATATACTGAAAGAGTATATGAAAAAAGGATTTGCTATCTTAGGTTGTCCGGAAAAAATTACGCTACTATAATAGTACAATAGAAGCAATGTTGAAGATTGTAAACAAAGATTTTAGGGATGTTACAAGCCGGTTTTTGGATTTAAAGATTGGTTCATCTATTGTATGCCCATACTGCGGCGAAGAACCTGATATGGATATAGGTGTGAGATGGAAGAGAAGATTTATACAATTATGAGAATTGACGAGGATGATTACGGTTGTGAAGCAAGACCGGATGATTATGTTCCAATGGTGAAAGTGCTGATCCGGTCTGTTGAACCGGATGAATTTGGCGATTATGCAGAGGAAATTGTTATGGTGGAAGATGCTTTAATGTATACAAGGAATCTTGATGAGGGCAGCCAAGCAGTTATCGGTTATGACGGAAGCCTTTTTCCACCAGGGATGTTATGCAATGAGAAAATAGAAGAAGACGCTGATGATAGTGATGTTTCACATCGGCAGAATGAATGGTTTGAAAATTATTTGGATGCAGTGGAGGAAATGAACGAATGAAATCAACATTAATTAAAGACACAACAAAGGAAGAACGTATAGCTCTTATCAAAGAATGGATACCGGATGATGACGGCTTGGAAGCGGATGGTGGTATGGATTTGTGGGATCTGTATGCAGATTATATTAATGGAACAAAGGAGATTGCTGAGTGTAATGCGGCATTTTCCACCAACTATCTGACTGAAAAAGATATTGCAGAAGGAAAAACAAGCAATTAGTGCAGATATGCAAAACAAAAACGGCAAGCATAATGCCTGCCGTTTTTTTAACTGGGGTACCAGGATTCGAACCTGGAAATGACGGAGTCAGAGTCCGTTGCCTTACCATTTGGCGATACCCCATTACATGAAGTGTCTTCGTCACTCACAAGACACTATTATACACATTTCAAAATAAAAATCAAGAGGAAATTTTAAAAAATATTTATTTCTTTTTAATTTTGTTTTATACTGGAGTTTGTACAGTTTTTGCTAGAGCATTCACGAAAAAGAGGTAATTAATATGTATGAGATGAAACGAAAGGTAACCTATTCCCAGGTAGGCAGTAATTTAAAGGTGGATATGGCAGGAATTGTCCACTATTTTCAGGATTGTACGATTTTTCACTCAGAGTCACTGGGAAAGGGTTTAGAGTATTCGGAAAAAAGCAGCACTGCATGGTTTTTGTCAAGCTGGCAGATTGAGGTGGCACGATATCCGCAATTTCAGGAAGAGATTACAGTACGAACATGGCCCCATAGTTTTAAGGGGATGTATGGATATCGTAACTTTGATATTTTGGACAGTAATGGGGAACAGATAGTAAAGGCAAATTCCATATGGATTTTTATGGATTTAAAGAAAATGCATCCTGCAAAACCTACAGAGGAGGATGTTGCAGGCTATGATTTGGAACCGGCTTTTGATATGAAATATGCCCCTAGAAAAATCAAGGTTTTAGGCGAAGATTTCCAGATAAAAGACAATGCACTGGACCCGGTCACAGTTAAGCAATCATTTTTGGATTCCAATCATCATGTGAATAATGGACGGTATGTGGAAGAGGCGATGGATCTGCTGCCGGAAGGCAGAATGTATTCAAACATGCGGGTGGATTACAGGAAAGCTGCAGCATTAGGAGATGTTATGTATCCAGCACTGTATATGGATGAAAATGTCTGCCAGGTAGTATTTTCAGATGAAGCAGGAAATCCGTTTGTGCTTGTAGAAGTTCTGTGATACAATGAGCGTTAGCATATGGGAAGTGGCACAGCTTACCCTTTTATTTAATAACTGAGAAATGGACAGGAGAGAATATGATAGAGATTGGAAAATGGCAGACATTACAGGTAGTCCGCAGTAAGGAGTTTGGTGTATATCTGGCAGAGCAGCAGGGAGATAAGGATGCAATACTGCTTCCGAGAAAACAGGTACCAGAGGATTTGAAGGCTGGAGGCAGCATTGAAGTATTTGTATATCTGGATTCTTCCGACCGCCCCATTGCAACGGTACATCATCCGCTGATTACTTTGGGAGAAATCAAAAGGCTGAAAGTGGCAAGTGTTGGTAACATAGGGGCTTTCATGGACTGGGGACTGGAAAAGGATATTCTGCTTCCCTTTAAGGAAATGATCGGAAAGGTCAGAGAGGGAAAAGAATACCTTGTTTATATGTATATAGATAAGAGTAACCGTCCCTGTGTATCCATGCGGCTGTATGAACATTTATCCACAGATTCACCTTATGCGAAGGGGGACGTGGTAGATGGATATGTGTATCAGATTAGTGATAAGCTTGGTGCATTGGTAGCAGTGGCGGATAAATATCTGGGGCTGATTCCAAAGCAGGAACTGCATAGGAAAGTCTATATCGGTGAGACGTTATCCCTTAGGGTAAGTGAAGTGAGGGATGATGGAAAGCTGAATCTTTCTTTGGGAAAGCCGGCTTATCAGCAGATGGAAGAGGACAGTGAAATGGTATACCAGGCAATTCTGTCCTATGATGGAGTGCTGCCATTTACGGATAAAGCATCTCCGGAAGTAATTGAAAGAGAAATGGGACTTAGTAAAAATGCGTTTAAGCGTGCAGTGGGACGCCTGTTAAAAGAAGGCAGGATTGAAATTCATGAAAAAAGCATTGTGATTAAAAAATGATAAATCCGTGAGTTTTTTATAATTTAAACACACATTTATGTCATAATATAATTATTTATAACAGGAGGATGATAATTATGAAGAATGTAATTAAAACAGATAAGGCTCCACAGGCAATCGGACCATATTCACAGGCCATTGAGGTAAATGGAATGGTTTATACATCAGGTGTTGTTCCGATTGATCCGGCTACAGGTAATGTGGTTGAGGGAGATATCAGGGTACAAGCAACCCGTGTATTTGACAGTATGAAGGCACTGTTAGAAGCAGCAGGTTCCAGCTGCGAAGATGTGGTTAAGACGACAGTTTTTATCAAGGATATGAATGATTTTGCTGCGTTAAATGAGATATACGCTACTTACTTTACAGGTGCCTTTCCTGCACGTTCCTGTGTGGAGGTGGCAAGACTTCCTAAGGATGTTTTGATTGAGATGGAAGCAATTGCATTGAAGAAATAAGATAAACGGAGAAAGATTTATGGAATTAGAAGAAATGAATATACAGGGGGGAATGAAACAGGAAGAAATTACAGGCTCGATGAAAAATGCGGGCCTGTTCTTCTTCCTGCTCATGGTGTTTGAAATTCCCGCATCACTTTTGATTGGATTTGTTCAGAGGCTTATGCCCGCACAGTACAATACCCTGATTTCTATTTTGATTACACAGGGTTATCTTTTGATTGGGGCAATTCTATATATACGGATTACCAAAAAACATCTGGGGACAGATCTGCAGATGAGAAAATACCGCATATCAACCTTTTTTTTATCTTTACTGGTATTGATAACTGCTTCGCCTATGGCAAGCTGGCTTAATATATTCAGTCAGCTCTTTGTCACAAATGAGACCAGTGGAGCAATATATAGTGTGACCCAGAACGTTCCAATGTGGATGGGAATACTGATCATCGGCTGTCTGCCGGGATTTATTGAGGAAACTCTGTACCGGGGAATTATCTACACAGCTTTCAGAAAACGTTCTGTGCTGACGGGAATTGTGGTCAGTGCATTATCCTTTGGTCTGATGCACATGAACTTCAATCAGATATTGTATGCCATTTATTTAGGTGTGGTATTTGCACTGCTTGTTGAAGCAACAGGTTCCCTGGTGTCTACAATGCTTCTGCATATGCTTTTTAATGCTATCAATACAAGTTATGTCTATATTCTGCCCAAACTTTATGAATGGCTTGGAACGTATTCGGAGGAATATGCCAGTATCAACATAGAGGAAGTGTTTTCGCAGACTCCGGATAAGGCACAGCTTCTTCCCATGTTAGGTCTGCTGACACCGCTTGCAATTGGTGGAATTGTACTGACAATCTTGCTTATTAAGGCAATTGCCATTATAAATAACAGACCATTTTCATGGTCCTATTTCTGTGGCGGAAAAGAAGAAACGGCAAAGACGAAACCGGTTAATGTATGCTTGATTCTTGGGTGGATATTCTGTCTTGTTTTTGCAATTTTAAATATGCTGGCTGCTTAAAGGGAAATGCAGACGGGAAGTTAGGAGGAAATGATTTGATAGAGGCAAGGGAACTTACAAAACAATTTGTCCGAACTCTTAAAAAAGGAAAAAAAGAGGAGTTCTTTGCGGTAGATCATGTAAATCTTGCAGCAAAAGGCGGCGAGATATTAGGCATACTGGGACCAAATGGAGCCGGTAAGACAACATTACTGCGGATGCTGGGTTCCCTGATGGAGCCAACCAGCGGACAGGTCGTAATTACCAATCAGGAGAATGAACAGATTACGGAAAAAGCAATATTGAAACAACATATTGGATATCTTTCGGAAAACACAAAGTTATATGGAAGATTTACAGTGCGGGAAATGCTTTCCCTGTTTGGTGAATTGTATGGATTTTCCAAGGAAGATATCGGTAAGCAGGTAGAGAGGATTTGCGGACTGCTGCAAATGGAATCCTTTATAGATAACCGGATTGAGAAGCTTTCCACGGGACAGAAGCAGAGAACTTCCATCGCCAGATGCCTGATACATAATCCGGATATTTATATCTTTGATGAGCCTACCTTAGGGCTGGATATCATAAGCTCCAAGGCAATTATTGATTTTATGAAGCAGGAAAAGGCAGATGGAAAAAGTGTTCTGTATTCCACCCATTATATGGAAGAAGCGGAGTTTCTTTGCGACCGGATTATCATGATTGATAAGGGAAAGATTATTGCATCTGGTACTCCTCATGAGTTAAAAGAAACAACCGGAACTGATAATCTCAGGGATACCTTCTTTGCTTATATGGAAGGAGGTGTGGTTGATGAATTATAATCAGTTGAAAACACTTTATAAAAAAGAGATAATGGATGTTCTGAGGGATAAGAAAACCATTCTTACTATGGTAGTACTTCCGGTTATATTATATCCTCTGTTATTTTTGGTAATTATGCAGGTCATGATGCTGATTTCCACCTCCCAGCAGGAACGTACATATTATATTGCCTATGACCAGGTGGCAGATGAGGATCGGATTGCCTTAAATGAATGGATTACCGGGGAAGAGGATGATTTAGATTATAATATTAAAGAGGTTGAGTCGGATAATCCCAAATCCGATCTGGAAGAGGAGACCATAGATGCCTATATTACCACTATGGTAACAGAGAATCAGATAATCTATGAGATTCACTATTTGTCTGCCGTGACCAATTCCAGCACGGTTTCTGATATGTTGGAAGAAGAAATTGATGCCTATGCAAAGAAGCAGGCAGAGGAAAATGCAAATGAGCAGGGACTTGATGTTCAAAAGCTGCTTTATCCGGTGACTGCCAGTCTGTCTGACCAGTCCAGTAATGAAAGCTCTATGGGGAGCATTCTTGGGAGTATTATCCCGTTTTTGATGATTACTGCCATTTTAATGGGTTCCATGTATCCAGCCATTGATGCAACTGCGGGAGAGAAGGAAAGGGGAACGTTAGAGACTCTGCTTACTCTTCCCATTGGAAACATGGAGCTTATCATGAGCAAGTTCCTTTCGGTTGCCACCATAGCAGTGGTATCGGTGTTTATCAATGTATTGTCCATGGGAGGGATTGCAGCGTATCTTTATGCAACGATTAGTACGTTATCAGAGGGAGCCGGTACTTTCCACCTGGGAAGTTTTGTGCCTGCAATTTTGATTTCCATTGTTTGTGTTATGGCGTTTGCCTTGTTTATGAGTGCTGTGGTAATGTGTGTATGTGCCTTTGCCAAAAGTTTTAAGGAGGCAAATAATTATGTGACACCGCTTACCTTGGTGGTGATTCTTACCGGGTATATCGGGTTTATTCCGAATATTGAGCTGACTGCTAAGACGGCTTTGATTCCGGTTGCTAATATCTGTCTGCTGATGAAGGATCTTTTGGTGTTTAAATATGATTTTGCACTCATACTGATTGTATTGTTAAGTAATGTCATCTATGCATTTATTGCAGTATGGCTTTTAGGAAAAATATATAATAGTGAGTCTATTTTGTTTGGAGAGTCGGCAAGTGGAATTAAATTGTTTGAACGGCGGAAGAATATTAAGAAGGGAAGCCTTCCTACAATACAGGAAAGTCTTCTGATTCTTGTTGTGGCATTACTGTTAATGGTTTATGCAGGAGGAATTATGAGCCTTTCCCATCCGTTAATGGGAGTGATTGTTCCACAGTTTTTTATTGGTGTATTGCCGATACTTGCCTGTATTTATATCAAGGCAGATATGCGGGAAGTTTTTTCCTTAAGGCTGCCAAAGGCAAAGGATACAGCAGGTTCTGTGCTGTTGGTTTTGGGAGTGGGAAGTCTTGCATTAGTTGTCAGCAATATACTAAGTTACCTGTTTCCCGGCAACAGTGAAAGTTTAAATGAGGAATATCTGGATATGCTGGAAGGCGTGTCTTTTGTACCGGCTCTTTTGCTGATTGCCCTTCTGCCTGCTGTTTGTGAAGAACTATTATTCAGGGGATATATGTTTACCGCATTCAAACGGAAAATGAGTCTTGCAAAGGCGATTGTTTTTGTATCCATACTATTTGCCGTCAGCCATATGAGTCTGATTAAGATTATACCAACAGCAATGTTAGGGGTGGCATTGGCCTATGCAGTCCATTGTTCCCGAAGCCTGTTTTGCTCGGCTCTGATGCATTTTCTGAACAATGCATTTTCTGTTTTTGTTTTATATTATGGTGATAAGATTCCGATATTAAATGATGACCAGGCAGGACTGCCTCTTATGATTGGTATGCTGGTAATGGCGGTGGTGTTGATACCGGTTGGAGGAAAGTTTCTTAACAGACAACAGCAGAATAATGGTGCTGCTTAGTCCTCCACATATAAAGCGGGGAACAATAACAATAGTTGAATAACAAAAAAAGAAGGTACTGCCTTCTTCTTCACCGGGAAAACGGTGCGAAAACAGTACCTTCTGGTAAAGGGGTATGATGAAAGTTTATCAAAAATGAGTGATTGTCATAATTATGTTACTCAATGGAAATGAAGTGGTTTTCCTCTACCTTTGGCTGTTCTTTGATCTTCGGAACAATAATGGTGAGGATACCATTGTTAAAGGCTGCGTGGATATCTTCCTGAGTAACCTTTTCTCCGACATAAAAGCTTCGCTGGCATTTACCTGTGAAACATTCTTTTCGGATATATCTACCTTTTCTGTCCTTCAAGGTGTTATCTGCATGCCGTTCTGCTTCGACAGTCAGATAGCCATCTTTTAAGCTGGCATTTACATCCTGTTTCTCAAATCCGGGAAGTTCAATGCCTAATTCATATTTATCTTCAAATTCCTTGATATCTGTATTCATCAGATTTCTGGAATTGGCAGAGTGTACATACTGCTCTGTTGGTTTATAAGTGTCATTAAAGAAATCGTCAAATAAATCGTTTGAAAAAATACTTGGTACTAACATAATAAATTCCTCCTCGTATAAATGGTCTATAGATAGATTCTGTAGGCTTTTGTTTTGGGTTTTTCCAACCTGTGATTATGTTATAACATGGATTGTTAGCACTGTCAACTGGTGAGTGCTAATTTTCACATTTTGTTCACAAACAAAATGAATTGTCTGATAATATTGTTGTTTTTGTGGGGAAATCTTAAGGAAAACTAAAAATTTTACAAATTTCGGAAATGATATTGTTTCTTTTCTTAGAAAGAGGTAAGATAAAGACCACATAGAAAAGAAAGATGGGTGATGTTTTATGAAACAGAATTTGTGCAGAAAAAAATTGCTTTTATCGGGTCTGTTGCTGCTGGCTGGATTGTGTGTTGCAGGCAGACATACAGAAGCACAAAGTATTGTTGCTCCAGAAAATGTAATTACACTGGAAACACCTGTGGTGTCCGGAGAATATACCAAGAAGAAAATAAAACTGACCTGGAAAGCGGTGGAAGGTGCGGATACCTACTACATATATAAGAAGAATTCCGAAGGGAAATATGATAAAATCGGTGAAAAAAAGAAACTTTATTATACGGATAAAGAGATTGAAACCGGAAAGTATTACACTTATAAAGTGGCAGCAGTCTACAAAGGAAGTGATATGCCTGTGAAAAGTAAGAGGAGCAGTGCATGCAAGGTTTTTGCTGATGGAATTGACCCGAATAAGAAAATGGTGGCACTTACCTTTGATGATGGACCGGGAAGGTATACCAGGGAGATTGTAGACTGTCTGAAAAAAAATAATGGAAGAGCTACTTTTTTTGTGCTGGGTTGTAATATAGATTCCTATAAGGATGCATTAAAAGCAGCGGATCAGATTGGGTGCGAGATAGGAAATCATTCCTATAATCATAGAAATCTTACGAAATTGTCGGAAAAAGAAATAAAGCAGCAAATATCCCAGACCGACAGCAAAGTGAAGGAAATAACCGGTAAAAAAACAGTGTTGTCAAGAACACCGGGAGGAGCTTTCAATGACACTGTTAAGAAAAGTATTGGAAAACCGATTATACTGTGGTCGATTGATACTTTGGACTGGAAAACCAGGGATAAAAATAAGACCATAAAAGCGGTTATGGATAATGTTAAGGATGGAGATATTGTTTTGATGCATGACATTCATGAACCCTCAAAAGAAGCAGCCTGTGTTCTGATTCCGAGGCTGAAGCAGCAGGGATATCAATTGGTGACAGTAAGTGAACTGGCAAAGTATCGTGGGTATCCGTTAAAAAAAGGAACCGTATATTATAGTCTTAGAAAGCATACACAGTGAGTATAAATCAGGCTGCTGCATAATGATTATGTGGCAGCCGATTTTAATCTGTTATTTAATACTGGACGAAAGTCTATTATTGTGCTAGGATATAGAAAATGACGATAATTATACAAGGGAGGCTTATGCAATGGCAGAAGATAGACGTGTTCGAAAGACAAAGAAAGCAATACAGGATGTGTTCTGCGAGATGACGAAAGAGAAAAAACTAAATGAGATTACCGTAAAAGAACTTTGTGCCAAAGCAGATATTAATAAGAGTACATTTTATCTTCATTATCGTGATATTTACGACCTGGCAAATTCTATTCAGAGTATTCTGATCCGGGATGTGTGTGCAATTATTGATGAGTATCCGTATGACCAGACCATCAGTAAAGCTCCGGAGATGTGGTCGAGAATAGCAGAAGCACATTTTAAGGATTCCAAAGGCCTGGGTGTGCTGATGCGGAGAACTGGAATGCAGCCGCTGGTGCAGGAACTGGAACGGGCAGTAATCGATACCATTATGAATAAGTTCGTGGCGGCAGGAATGAAGAAGAATTCTGAAACTTATTTTCAGCATCATTTGTATGTAACTTTTGTTATCAATGGATATCTGGGGGTGCTGCGGGAATTTGATGTATCAGAGATGGAGGCAGCAATGCTGGAGGTTTCAAAACGTATCAGTACCGGATTTAACTTAGAATTAGAGTAAAGCCTGGCGGGAGGAATGTTGTATGCATATAGTAAAGAAGACCTATTCTTTTGTGTCGGAATGGGATGGTGTAACCATTCATGGTATTTGCATGATTCCGGAGTGTCCCGTGGGAATCCTGCAGATGGTACATGGAATGAGTGAGCATAAGGAACGTTTTCTACCTTTTATGGAACGGATGGCACAAAGCGGCTATATCACACTAATGCATGATAACCGGGGACATGGAGAAAGCATAAAAGAACCGGAAGATATCGGATATTGTTATCCCTCTAAAGATAAGGGTTTTGTGGAAGATATTTTTACAGTAACAAGAAAAATACGAAAGAAATTTCCACATCTTCCATTGATTTTGTATGGACACAGTATGGGTTCCCTTGCAGTCCGGGCTTATTTGAAAGAACATGATGATGCCATTGATGGTCTTGTGATATCGGGTTGTCCGGGATATAACGCTGCAGTTCCCCTTGGCAGAATGCTTGTGAAAATAGTATCTTTGTTTAAAGGAATGCGTTATCGTTCCCCATTTATGCAGCAGCTTGTATTGGGCAGTTTTGAAAGGCGATTTTATAATGAACATAGAAAAAATGCGTGGCTTGCTGTAAAGAAGTCCGTTGCGGAGGAGTTTGAAGCGGATGCACTTTGTCAGTTTACTTATACTTTGAATGGCTTTCTGACTTTATTGAATCTGGAGAGTATTGTCTATAAAAAGAAGGGTTATCAGATGCAGAATCCTCAGCTTCCAATCTTATTTCTTTCCGGTGCGGAAGATCCCTGCTATATCAATGAGAAAAAATGGACTGAGGCCATTGGACGGTTGTCTGCTTTGGGATATTCGGATATTACAGCAGTTCTTTTTGATGGAATGCGGCATGAGATTCATAATGAAGAAGAAAATGAAAAAGTATATGACAGGATAGCAGCTTTTTGCAGACAGATTATAGAAAAAGAAAAGGATGATAGTGATAGCAAAATAAAACTGGAACGGTGCTGTAAATAAAAATTCACAATTTTACAGTTGCTTTTCTGTTGCAAATGCACTATAATTAGTATAGTTATGATATTAATATACAAGGGAAGGGATAGAGTATATGGAGATTCAGGGATTAGGATTATCTTCAACTGTATTATCAAATGCTAATACAAGCTCTTCGGTTGGAATGGCATTATTGGATAAGGCTTTGGAAACAGATCAGGCAAATGGTGATGCACTGACCAAGATGTTAGAGCGTTCTGTGAATCCATTAGTGGGGCAGAATATTGATATCAGATTGTAAAAACATACAGTCGGTTTTAATTCTGACAGGTGTCTGTGTAGGTTTTAAGTTCTATTTCCACATAAAAAGAAAAAGGTTGATGGCAAAGCCATTGACCTTTTTCTTTTATATGGGCTTTTTGGGTTTTATTTTGGCCATGATGGTTGCTGTTCTCGTTTTTCGTGTGCCCTGTCTCTCATGTGGTTCAAGCGTGCGACTATATAAGCAATCTGCTCATCCTGTTTATCAAGCTGTGTCTTCATGTCTTTTACCATCTCCAATAATGCATCAATCTTTTCTTCTTGCGTCATAATTATTCTCCTTTCTTTTTATGGACATTTTTGATACAACGATCCGATGATGAATCATAGGTATAGTGTATCATATTTGTGTGTTTCTGGATACAAATTCTTAAAAAGTTTTGATTTTCCATTTTTATAAATTTATTTGAATAAAGTTTGTAGTAAAATTTCGTATGGAAGATATTGGATTTAATTTGATATATTTTTTATGGGTTTGCAGATTGACAAGGGATATTACCTTTGTTATAATTTTAATGATTGTTAAGCTGAAAAGAAAAGGAGGACTATTGTGAAAAAGAGTACTATTCTAAGCTTTGCTTTTATGGCAGTGGGAACCGTAGGAATGCTTGCACCATCATTTGTGAGCAATGCAGAGATTTTAGATGATTCCAATGTTGGGATTACATACGCATTGGATCAGTATGTTTCCAGCCTTGAGATAAAGGAGATAAAAGAAGAGGATATAACACCGGAAGAACAGCAGCCAACCTGCAAGTATCCGGAATTTGAAGGTAAGTGTCTTGCTTATGTAGAAGAAGCAGTGAATGTTCGTAAGGAGCCGGATGAGAATTCCGAACGTGTAGGCAGCCTGCCGGTACATGGCATTGCCTTGGTTATTGAGAAAGGGGATAACTGGACAAAAATTGAATCCGGCATCACAACGGGATATGTGCGAAACGATTATCTGTTGTTTGGAGATGCGGCAGGTGCGTATGCAGAGGAAACCTGTCCGAAGGTGGCAAAGGTTAATACAGAAACTCTTTATGTCCGCGCAGGACAGGACGAGGGAACGGATTGTCTGACCATGATTCCGGAAGGAGAATCCTATGAGGTGATTCCGAAGGATGATGACGTGGATGGATGGACATATATCAGAGTAGATTCTGATATTGAAGGTTATGTGTCTTCTGAATATGTGGATATTTCTTATGGTTTTTCCCATGCAATTTCAGTAGCAGAGGAGGAAGAAATCCGCAAACAGAAAGAAGCAGAGGAAGCTGCAAGATTAGCAGAGATGACCAGTACAAGACGTCAGGAAGTTGTCAATTATGCACTTCAATTTGTGGGTAATCCGTATGTATATGGTGGTACAAGCCTTACAAATGGTACAGATTGTTCCGGATTTACAATGAGTGTATATGCACATTTTGGGTACGGACTTCCTAGAACGGCGGCAGCTCAGATGCAGGGACTTTCCAGTGTAAGTTTGTCAGATATTCAACCAGGTGATTTGTTGTTCTATAAAGATAAGAGCGGTGGTATTGGACATGTTACAATGTATATTGGAGGCGGTCAGGTTGTTCATGCCAGCAGTTCTACAACAGGTATTATTGTATCCAATATTGGTTATCGTACTCCTTGTGGAGCGGCCAGAGTAATATGGGATTGATGATATGAATAATTAGCAGGATATATTAGGAAGGTTCAGGGTAATACCTGAACCTTCCTATATTTGTATACACAAAATAGTATGAATATAGGAAGATGAGATAGGGAATAGGATGAAGAGGAGAAAACTTGGAAAATTGATTTTTTTGATGGCGGTTATTGTAGGTGTTTGTTTGATATCATCATCTGTCTGTGTAAATGCTTCATATTACTTTGATGAGGAGATGTTGCAGGAGATAGAAAAAGAAATGAGAAGGCTGGAAGAGGAGGAAAGGGTAAAATGGGGTTATTCGGGAAAAAATTGTAAATATGATGTAGGAAAATTGATTGTTCAGGTGGAAAGTAAAGAGGAATTATTTGAAGATATAGGTTATCGTATAAGAAATCATGAAGAGGAAATATATTACGATACACATACACGTGTATGGAAAGATGATATAATGGATGATTATTCCTATTATTGTAATCAGAATGATCTGTTGACCAGTGGGAAATATCAAAGTTTTTATCTAAACAGCATTGAGATTTCTGTTGAGAAAGGGTATTACCCGGATGGTCATACAGTGAGGCTATATATGCAGTTTGACTATAAATATTCCAAAGAAGAAATGGATGCTTATTATGATAAAATGCGTGTGTTGGCAGAGGAACTGAAAAAAGAATCGGATTTTGATAGTGTCAAGTCAGCATATGATTATATAATCAATAACGTGGAATATGATGATACCCATACCAATTATCTGGATTATGAAGGATTTCGAGATGGCGTGATGGTTTGTAATGGATATAGTATGGCACTTTTTCATCTTTTGGTGGATATGAACATACCGGTACGGATGGTAAGTGGATATGTGGGAACAGAAGAGGGGGTTGGAAGACATGCCTGGAATGTTGTCAAAGTTGATGGGGCCTGGTATAACGTAGATGCTACATGGGATGATCCAGGAGAAGAAGGAGATATTCAATATACTTATTTTTTAAAATGCGATGAGGATTTTAAAAATCATTACCGTTCAGACAAATATAAAGGATACGGCAAGGATATTTCTCCTGAGTCCTATCCATTAAAGGAAGAAATAGTAAGTGATAATTCCGCATCAACAAATCCGTCTGGAGAAACAGAAGATGAAGTTGATTTTGAAGAAATGATATATTATATGATGATGTCTGTTTTTGGAATATTATTTATATTGATGGTTATAGTAGTGTTCCCAAAAATTCTGAGTGAAAAAAATGATTGAATGAACCCTATATCTTGATTTGCCACACAACTTTTAAATTGTTTTTAAATTATCTTAACAATTATTTAATATTTAAAAAAACGACTTTGGCGGAAATGCACAAAAAAAATCCACAATTTCCACTTTTTAAAGTGGATAATATTATGTAAAGTGATTATGAAACCTGGTTTTACACACAAAAAATTCAAAAAAAAGCTTGAAAAATGGACTTATGCACAAAGTTATCCACATTTTCCACAAAAAATGGAATTATTTTAAGTTGAAAAACGGGTTGAAAATTAGAATGAATGTTCTGTGTAAAATGCTGAAAAAAAACTTCTCTGCAAAAAGAATTGACAAATTAAATGTCGAATAATGTAGCGATAATTTAATAAATTGACAGATATTTTACAAGTTGGTGACAAAAAATTCAAAAAAATTTTACGTTTATAGATTGAAAAAAATACAAGATATGGTATAATATTTTCATAGTCAGCTTATACGAAAGGTGCACAGAGGATGCGATACCAACCCTTTCGTGGGAGATTGGGGCAAAGGCAGACTGTAATTAAGACGAGAAGGAGTTGACAGATTATGAAGTACATTATAAGTGGGAAGAATATTGAGGTGACAGACGGTTTAAGGTCGGCAGTATATGAGAAGTTAGATAGACTGGAAAAGTATTTTAATGAGGATACAGAGGTTCAGGTGACTTTTTCTGTTGAGAAGGACAGACAGAAGATGGAGGTAACGATTCCGATTAAAGGCAACATCATTCGCGCCGAGCAGGTTAGCGATGATATGTATGTTTCCATTGATCTGGTTACAGAGGTAATTGAACGCCAGATTTCCAGACACAAGAAGAAGCTGGTGGATCAGGCTCAAAGTGCAGCATTTTTCCAAAAGTCATTTATTGAGGAAGATATTCCGGATGATGATGAGATTAGCATCATTCGAACAAAGAAGTTTGCTGTAAAACCAATGGATCCGGAAGAGGCTTGTGTGCAGATGGATTTGCTGGGACACAATTTCTTTGTATTCCGCAATTCAGAGACAGATGAAGTGAATGTGGTTTATAAGAGAAAAGGAAATACATATGGACTGATTGAGCCACAGTGTTGATAATGGAATAAGACAGGATATGAGGGTTGCCAATTATGGCAACCCTTTACTTTTTAGAAGAATAATGTTAGAATGATATCCGTATGATTATCTTTATATAATAGGAGTGTTGAGATGAGTATTTTCGAGAAAGTGTTTGGAACACATAGTGAGAAAGAAATTAAGAGAATTACACCACTGGTTGACAAAATAGAAGCGTTGGATGAATCTATGCAGGCACTTAGTGATGCGGATTTAAAGGCAAAGACAGATGAATTTAAAAAACGGTTAGAGGATGGCGAAACTTTGGATGATTTGTTGGTGGAAGCCTTTGCTGTAGTAAGAGAGGCAGCCTCTAGAACACTTGGCATGAAACATTACCGTGTGCAGCTGATGGGTGGTATCCTGCTTCATCAGGGAAGAATACCGGAGATGCGTACCGGTGAAGGTAAAACCCTTGTTTCCACACTCCCTGCTTATCTGAATGCCTTAGAAGGTAAAGGTGTGCATATTGTTACGGTAAATGATTATCTGGCAAAGCGTGATGCAGAGTGGATGGGACAGATTCATGAGTTCCTTGGTTTGAAAGTAGGCGTTATTCTCAACAGTTCCACAAATGATGAGAGAAGAGAAGCATATAATTGTGATATTACGTATGTTACCAATAATGAATTGGGCTTTGATTACTTAAGAGATAACATGGTGATTTATAAGGAACAGTTAGTACAGCGAGAGTTGCATTATGCTATCGTGGATGAGGTGGACTCTGTATTGATTGATGAGGCGAGAACTCCTCTTATTATTTCCGGTCAAAGTGGTAAATCTACAGAATTATACAGAATGTGTGATCTTCTTGCCCGTAGAATGAAACGCGGTGAAGGAGATGGAGAACTTTCCAAAATGGATGCTATCATGGGAGTGGATGTTGAAGAAGATGGTGACTTCCTTGTCAATGAGAAAGACAAGCAGGTTATGCTGACTGCCCAGGGTGTGAAGGAAGTCGAAAATTTCTTCCATATTGAGAATCTGGCAGATTCCGATAATCTGGAAATCCAGCATAATATTATTTTGGCTCTCCGTGCCCATAACCTGATGTTCAAAGATAAAGATTATATTGTGAAAGATAATGAGGTCTTGATTGTAGATGAGTTTACCGGACGTGTTATGCCGGGACGGCGTTTTTCGGATGGCTTACACCAGGCCATTGAAGCAAAGGAGAATGTAAAGGTAAGACGTGAAAGTAAAACTCTTGCCACCATCACCTTCCAGAATTTCTTTAATAAATATAAGAAGAAAGCCGGTATGACCGGTACGGCACTTACAGAAGAAGAAGAGTTTCGTGAAATCTATGGCATGGATGTTGTGGAGGTTCCAACGAATCTTCCTGTGGCAAGAATTGACGAAGATGATTCGGTATTCTGTACAAAGAAAGAAAAATTAAATGCAATTGTTGCGGATATTGATGACTGTTATCGAAGAGGGCAGCCGGTGCTTGTGGGTACCATTACAATTGATTCCTCAGAGGAAGTCAGCAGACTGCTTACCAAGAAGCATATTCCGCATAAAGTATTAAATGCCAAATTCCATGAGATGGAAGCAGAAATCGTTGCACAGGCAGGTCAGATGAATGCAGTTACCATTGCTACCAATATGGCAGGACGTGGTACGGATATTAAATTGGGAGATGGTGTTAAAGAATTAGGTGGTCTTCGGATTATCGGTACAGAGCGGCATGAGTCCCGCCGTATTGATAACCAGCTGCGTGGACGTTCCGGTCGTCAGGGTGATCCGGGTCAGTCAAAGTTCTATCTTTCCTTAGAGGATGACCTGATGAGACTTTTCGGTTCTGAAAGAGTAATGTCAATGTACAGTGCATTGAATATTCCAGAAGGAGAGGAAATCCGCCATAAGACCATTACCAGCTTTATCGAAAAGGCACAGAAGAAGATTGAAAATAATAACTTTGGAATCCGTAAAAACCTGTTGGATTATGATCAGGTCATGAATGAACAGAGAGAGGTCATTTATAAAGAACGCCGACGTGTGTTAGATGGAGAAAATATGCGTGACGTTATCTTTAATATGATTAATGAAACGGTAGAGGAGATTGTAAATCGGAATATTTTAGAAGATCTTGATCCTTCTGAATGGGATATGAAGGCTTTGAATCAGGAACTCTTAGACATCTTTCCAATGGAGAAGGTTATACTTTCTGAGGATGATCTGAAACATCTGCAGAAGAAAGATTTGATTCAGAGAATTAAAGAGACTGCTAACAAGTTATATGAAGAAAAAGAGACAGAATTCCCAGAACCGGAGATGATCCGTGAGGCAGAGCGAGTAATTCTTCTAAAAGTAATTGACAGAAAATGGATGGATCATATTGATGATATGGAACAGATGCGCCAGGGTATTGGATTGCGTGCTTTGGGTCAGAGGGATCCATTAGTGGAATACAAGTTTGTGGGATTTGATATGTTTAATGAGATGACAGCAGGAATCCGTCAGGAAACAGTAAAAGCAATGCTCCATATTCGTGTAGAACAGAAAGTAGAGCGTGAGGAAGTTGCCAAAGTAACCGGAACCAATAAGGATGATTCTGCTGTGAAAGCACCAGTTAAACGGAAGAGTGCCAAGATTGGAAGAAATGATCCTTGTCCTTGTGGTTCGGGATTAAAGTACAAGCAGTGCTGTGGCAGAAATGCATAAGAAAAAAGATTGATCAACCTATTATATAGCAGGACGAGTAAACAGGAACAAAAATAGAAAGAGGTGATACTGTGATAGAGACCGATAATTTCAAGTTTGAACTTGCCCAATACGAAACTCCATTACAGGAAGTGAGGGATTCACTTTGACATCCCTATCAAGAAAGATAAGGTGGCAGAGTTAGAAGCAGATATGGAAGCACCAGATTTCTGGAACGATGTGGAACATTCCAATGAAATCATGAAGACTGTTAAAGCATTAAAAGACACTTTGGCAGCATTTGATACAGTATCCAGTGAGTATGAAGAAATTGGTGTTTTGATCGAGATGGCAGAAGAGGAGAATGATGCCTCCCTGCTTCCGGAAATAGAGGAATTACTGACAGGTTTTAAGGAACATTTTGAAAGTCTTAGAATCCAGACTTTATTATCTGGAGAATTTGATAAGGATAATGCAATTGTAACCCTGCATGCGGGTGCTGGTGGAACAGAAAGCTGTGACTGGACAGGGATGCTTATGCGTATGTATACCAGGTGGGCAGAGAAAAAAGGCTTTTCAACAGAAATACTAGACTATTTAGAAGGTGAAGAAGCTGGCGTTAAGTCTGTTACGATACAGATTAATGGTGAGAATGCCTATGGATATCTAAAATCTGAAAAAGGTGTGCATCGTCTGGTGCGGATATCACCATTTAATGCTGCAGGAAAGAGACAGACGTCATTTTCTTCCTGTGATGTTATGCCGGATATTGAGGAAGATGTTTCTGTGGATATCCGGGATGAAGATTTGCGGATTGATACGTACCGGTCGAGTGGTGCCGGTGGACAGCACATTAATAAGACATCTTCCGCAATCCGTATAACACATTTGCCAACAGGAATTGTGGTACAGTGCCAGAATCAGCGTTCTCAGCATCAGAACAAGGATAAGGCAATGAAAATGTTGATGTCAAAGCTTTATGTACTGAAACAGCAGGAAAATCAGGAAAAGCTTGATGATATACGTGGTGATGTGTCAGAGAATGGATTTGGTTCCCAGATTCGTTCCTATGTCATGCAGCCATATACGATGGTGAAGGATCATCGTACAGGAACTGAGATCAGCAATGTAAATGGTGTATTGGATGGCAATGTGGAACCATTTATGAACGCTTATTTAAAATGGATTAGTCTGAATAAGGAGTAGGTGTATGGAAGAACTAAAATACGTTGTTTTTCAGTTAGGGGATCAGAAATATGCAATGAATCTGCTGTATGTAAATGGGATTGAACAGGATTACCACATTATTCCTGTGCCGAATGCACCAGAGGGGATAATCGGAATCATCAATCTCCGGGGAACTGTCATACCAGTATATAGCCTGCGGGAACGTTTTGGTATGGACAGACGTATTGATAATCCGGAAAAAAGCATTCTGGTCACAAGAAGTGCTGGTACCTTCCTTGCTTACGAGGTAGATGCAGTGGAAGAAATTGAGGAACTTATACCGGAGAATATTAATAAGATGCCGGCAATTGCTTCCAATGACGAAACAGCATTTATGGAGCAGGTACTGCATATTGGAAAAGAGATTGTGATTGCAATCAATGTGGATAAAGTATTATCTGAAGATACCATGAATATGGTAAATCAGCTAATTGAAGATAATAAAGCATAGAAGAGTACAAAATGATGAAGGAGGCAAATATGGTTAATATTGCAGTTTTAGGCTATGGAACGGTAGGATCCGGAGTGGTAGAGGTTATTAACACCAATCATGACAGCATTAATAAGAGAGCCGGTAAAGATATTAACGTAAAATATGTATTGGATCTTCGGGATTTTGAAGGAGATCCAGTGCAGAAAATATTGGTGCATGATTACAATATTATTTTAGAGGATCCAGAAGTGGATATTGTAGTAGAGGTAATGGGTGGAGTGGAACCTGCATATACCTTTACGAAACAGGCACTTTTAGCAGGAAAGAGCGTATGTACTTCTAACAAAGAGTTAGTTGCAAAACATGGTGCGGAACTGCTTGCTATTGCAAAAGAAAAAAAATTGAATTATCTGTTTGAGGCTTCTGTTGGTGGAGGAATTCCGATTATCCGCCCACTTAACAGCTCCCTGACTGCGGATGAAATTACAGAAATTACGGGCATTTTAAATGGCACAACGAATTACATATTAACCGAAATGGCAGAAAAAGGTTCTGCGTTTGAGGATGTATTAGCTGCAGCACAGGAAAAAGGATATGCAGAACGGAATCCGGAAGCTGATGTTGAAGGGTATGATGCCTGTAGAAAGATTGCCATATTGACATCCCTGGTTGCAGGTGCACAGGTGGATTATGAAGATATCCATACAGAGGGAATTACCCAAATTACAGAAACGGATTTTAAATATGCGAAGGCACTGAAGGCATCCATTAAACTGCTGGGAACCAGTAAAAAGGTGGATGGCACCTTCTATTCTATGGTGGCACCATTTATGATTGGACAGGATCATCCATTGATTGGGGTCAATGGTGTATTTAATGGAATCTTTGTTCATGGTAATGTATTAGATGATGTAATGTTCTATGGCAGGGGAGCAGGAAAACTTCCAACTGCCAGTGCGGTAGTATCGGATGTAGTGGATGCCGTAAAACATATGCATACTAATATTATGACTATTTGGGAAGAGAGAAAAAGTGATCTTGGCAAATTTGAAGATTGTGAGAATAAATTCTTTGTCCGTATGAAAGATAAAGGATTAGATGATGACCAGATGTTTAATATTAAGAATGCCTTTGGTGATGTATTGTATGTAAAGGCTCCGGGTGTTATGGATGAACTTGCATTTATCACGAACAAGATGCGTGAGGGCGACTTTGCAGAACATATTGCAGGTTTTGAAGATGTGTACAGTGTGATTCGTGTAGATTTTTAAGATTGGATCAGAATACAAAGGGAAAGGCATAAGGGAGAATTGACATGAAGTACGTAATTGTTTTAGGAGATGGAATGGCGGATTATCCAATTGAGGAGATTGGAAATGAAACGGTTATTGAACACGCAGATACACCGACTTTAGATGCATTGGCAAAGGAGTCGGAAGTGGGAATGGTGCTGACAGTACCGGAGGGAATGAGTCCGGGTAGTGATACGGCAAATCTTTCTGTAATTGGATATAATCCAAGACAGTATTATTCCGGACGTTCTCCGTTAGAAGCTTTATCCATTGGGGTAGATATGAAGCCTACCGATATTTCTTTTCGATGTAATATCGTCACTGTCAGTGAAGAAGAGACTAATTATAGAGACAAGACTATTATTGACCATAGTTCTTCTGAAATTTCAACAGAGGATGCGGCGGTTTTGTTAAAGGCAGTCAGTGATGTGCTGGAAAAAGAATATGCAGGTTATAAGTTTTATGTGGGAACCAGTTACAGACACCTTACGATATGGGAAAACGGAACAATCTTACCGCTTACTCCACCTCATGACATTTTAGGGAAGACTATTGGAGAATATCTCCCGGAGGATAAAGTGCTTCGTGAAATGATGGAAAAGAGTTACGATGTTTTAGTAAATCATCCAATCAATATAGAACGGAAAAAACAGGGGTTAAATCCTGCAAATTCAATTTGGTTCTGGGGGGCTGGAACGAGACCTGCTCTTTCTGATTTTGAAAAAAAGAATGGAAGAAAAGGTGTCATGATTTCTGCTGTAGATTTATTGAAGGGAATCGCAGTGGGAGCAGGAATGAAAGTAATAGAGGTAGAGGGTGCCAATGGAGGGCTTCATACCAATTATGAAGGGAAAGCCATGGCGGCAGTAAAAGCACTTTGTGAAGATGGATATGATTTTGCTTACATACATGTAGAAGCACCGGATGAGATGGGTCATCAGGGAAGTCTGGAGCGGAAACTGCAGGCAGTCGAGAATCTGGATAAGAAGATTATCCGTGTAGTGAAAGAACAGTTAGAGGCAAAGGGAGAAGACTTCCGCTTGCTGGTTCTTCCGGACCATCCAACCCCGATTTGTCTTCGGACACATGTAGGCGAGCCGGTGCCATATTTACTGTATGACAGTACTGATAAAAAAGACTCTGACCTGCTCTACAACGAAAAAGATGCAAAAAAATCGGGTGTTTATATAGAAAACGGTTATGAAATTATTGACCATTTGTTTGAAAAGTAGTAAATTAGGCTAGGTAACTTAAACGTGAGGAGGAAACTAATCAGATGTTAATCGTAAAGAAGTTTGGTGGTACCTCTGTTGCAAATAAAGAAAGAATGTATAATGTTGCAAACAGATGTATCGAGGACTACAAAAAAGGTAACGATGTAGTAGTTGTATTATCCGCTATGGGTAAGTACACAGATGAGTTGATTGATATGGCGAAGGATATGAATCCGAATCCGCCAAAGCGTGAGATGGATATGCTTTATACAATTGGTGAGCAGATGTCCGTTGCACTGATGGGTATGGTTATGAACAATTTAGGCGTTCCTGCCATTTCCTTAAATGCATTTCAGGTGGCAATGCATACAACCTCTGTATATGGTAATGCAAGAATTAAGAGGATTGACAGTGAGAGAATCCGCCATGAACTGGATCAGAGAAAGATTGTAATCGTAACCGGTTTTCAGGGAATTAATAAATTTGATGATTATACAACATTAGGACGCGGTGGTTCTGATACCACAGCAGTGGCACTTGCAGCGGCATTGAATGCGGACTCCTGTGAAATCTATACGGATGTGGATGGTGTGTTTACGGCAGATCCCCGTAAGGTTCCAAATGCAAGAAAACTTGACCAGATCACATATGATGAGATGTTGGAACTTGCAACATTAGGAGCAGGAGTGTTACACAATCGTTCAGTAGAGTTGGCTAAAAAACAGGGCGTACAGTTAGTTGTTCGTTCAAGTCTTAATACTTCAGAGGGTACTATTGTTAAGGAGGATACAAAGATGGAAAAGATGCTTGTTAGCGGAGTAGCAGCAGATAAGGATGCAGCGAGAGTTGCTTTGATCGGATTAAAAGATGAGCCGGGTGTGGCATTCCGGTTATTTAATCATTTGGCAAGACATAATATTAATGTAGATATGATTTTACAGTCAGTTGGTCGTGAGAGTACGAAGGACATTTCTTTTACGGTTGCAGTGGATAATGCAGATGAAGCTGTAGAGATTATCGAAAGACATTTCCATGAGTATGAGAAGATTGATGTGGAGAAAAATGTAGCAAAGGTTTCCATCGTTGGTGCTGGTATGATGAGCAATGCTGGTGTTGCTGCAAAAATGTTTGAGGCACTGTATGATGAGGGAATCAATATCAAGATGATTTCTACATCAGAGATTCGTGTGTCTGTATTGATTGATGAGAAATATACAGAGAAAGCAATGAATGCAGTGCATGAGAAATTTGGTTTGGGTGATAACTAAAAAGAAAAGTTGACGAATTTGTTTTTTTCATATACTATAAAAGTTATAAATTCAATATAATAAGGAGGAGAAGATTATGGAAGAGAATGGTATGGAACAGTATGAAACTGTACAGAGTGAACCAGTGCAGAGCGCACCGGCACAGAATGACAGCAAGGCATTAGAGATTTGTTCTTTGGTGTTTGGTATTTTATCATTATGTGGATGCTGCTGGGGTATTTTTGGTATCACGGGTTTGGTATTGAGTATTATTGCTTTTTCGAAAGGAAAGAAATCAGGTCTTTCCATAGCGGGAATGGTTTGCTCAATTATCGGTATTGTTATTGCAATCATCAGTATTGCGATTTCCTTTACCCCTGGTTATCAGGAAATGATGCAGAACTATATGCAGATGTTGCAGTAAAAGTTGATGCAGTATTTTAGCAGTTATGAAGAAAATCCAGAGAAGCTTCTTGCTTTCTTTGGATTTTTTTATGTAGAATATTTACGCAGACAAGGTTTTTATGTTATGATAAAAGATATGCTGATAAAAGATACTATAACAGAGCAGGGTTGTAAAATGATACAAACAGGAGGTACATGGGATGAAGCGGGAAGATTATTTGAGCTGGGATCAGTATTTTATGGGAATTGCACTTCTTTCGGCTGAACGAAGCAAAGACCCGAATACACAGGTAGGGGCATGTATAGTGGATGCCGACAATAAGATTTTGTCTGTTGGATATAATGGAATGCCATCCGGTTGTAATGATGATGAGATGCCGTGGGGCAGAGTTGGAAAGCCATTAGAGAATAAATATTTCTTTGTCTGTCATGCAGAATTAAATGCTATCTTGAATTACAGCGGCGGTTCTCTTGCGGGTGCAACCTGTTATTCCACATTGTTTCCATGTAATGAATGCGCCAAGGCTATCATTCAAAGCGGAATCAAAGAAATCGTATATTTATCGGATAAATACTCTGATACTGAGGCCACAATTGCTTCCAAGATGATGTTTAATATGGCGGGAGTAAGTTATCGAGCTTTTGAATCAAAGGGCAGGAAGATTGAAATCGGTCTATAGTCCCATTTATAGGACCGTTAATGGAATATAATGAAGAATAATCAAGAAAGTTAGAGGTTTTAGACACATGGATATTGCAAAAGTAATCGCGAAGGAATTAGGAATCAAGGTGAGTCAGGTAGAAGCAACGGTCAAATTGATTGATGAAGGCTGCACCATACCATTTATCGCCAGATACCGTAAAGAAGTTACAGGGTCCCTGAACGATGAGATTTTGCGTGATTTATATGAAAGACTTAACTATTTAAGGAATCTGGAAGAACGCAAGGAGACAGTAATAGCAAGTATAACAGAACAGGGAAAACTTACACCGGAATTGGAAAATCAGATTCGGGAAGCAATGACTTTAGTTGCTGTGGAGGACTTATATCGTCCATATAAGCAAAAGAGAAGAACCCGGGCGACCATTGCGAAAGAGAAAGGTCTGGAGGGACTTGCCAATATTGTTTATCTTCAGATGACAGATAAGACGGTGGAAGAAGAAGCAAAAGCTTTTCTTTCGGAGGATAAAGAAGTTGTTACAGTGGAGGATGCCATTGCCGGAGCATTGGATATCATTGCTGAGAATATATCCGATGAAGCGGAATACCGGACATATATTCGTGATATTACAGTGAAGGAAGGAAAACTGGTGACCACTGCAAAGGATTCTGAGGCTAAGTCGGTCTATGAGATGTACTATGATTTTGAAGAACCAATCAGTAAGGCAGCGGGATACCGGATACTGGCTATTAATCGTGGAGAGAAAGAGAAATTCTTGTCAGTGAAGATAACTGCTCCGGAAGAACGTATTTTAAGATATTTGGAGAAGAAGATCATTGTAAAGGACAATCCGTATACTACACCATTATTACAAACCGCTATTGAGGATAGTTATAAGCGTCTGATTGCCGGTGCTATTGAAAGAGAGATTCGAAGTGATCTGACTGAGAAGGCGGAGGATGGTGCGATAACTGTCTTTGGCAAGAATCTTAAGCAGCTCCTCATGCAGCCGCCAATTACCGGCCAGGTGGTTTTAGGGTGGGATCCTGCCTTCCGTACAGGTTGTAAACTGGCGGTGGTAGATGCAACGGGGAAAGTGTTAGATACAGTAGTTGTGTATCCAACAGAACCGCAGAAAAAGATTGCAGAGGCAAAGAAGACAGTGCATGCTCTGATTAAAAAATATGGAATTACACTGATATCTGTTGGAAATGGAACAGCTTCCAGAGAGTCAGAACAGGTGATTGTGGAACTTCTTAAAGAGATACCGGAGAAAGTACAGTATGTTATTGTCAATGAGGCAGGTGCCTCTGTATATTCTGCCAGCAAACTTGCCACAGAAGAGTTTCCTAATTTTGATGTAGGACAAAGAAGTGCTGCATCCATTGCAAGAAGATTACAGGATCCATTGGCAGAACTTGTTAAGATTGATCCAAAGTCCATTGGAGTAGGACAATACCAGCATGATATGAATCAAAAGAAGCTGGGAGAGGCACTGACCGGTGTGGTAGAAGATTGTGTAAATAAGGTCGGCGTGGATCTGAATACAGCATCAGCTTCTTTGTTGGAATATGTATCCGGTATAACGAAGGTGATTGCGAAGAATATTGTGGCATATCGAGAAGAGAATGGAAGATTTACGAATCGTAAACAATTACTAAAGGTTGCAAAACTGGGACCGAAAGCCTTTGAGCAGTGTGCCGGCTTTATGCGGATTCAGGATGGTGACAATCCTTTGGATGCAACCAGTGTTCATCCGGAAAGTTATGATGCTGCGTCCAGCCTTTTAAAGAAACTAGGGTATTCCCTTAAGGATATTACAAGTCAGGGATTGGTAGGGTTATCCCTTCTTACAAAGGACCGTACCAAGCTTGCTGCTGATCTGGGAATTGGGGAAGTGACCTTAGATGATATTATCAAGGAATTGGAGAAACCTGCGAGAGATCCACGTGAGGAAATGCCGAAACCGATTCTTCGCACGGATGTTTTAGACATGAAGGATTTGACAGAAGGAATGGTTTTAAAGGGAACTGTCCGCAATGTCATTGATTTTGGAGCCTTTGTAGATATCGGTGTTCATCAGGATGGATTGGTACATATCTCACAGATTACCAATAAGAAGTTTATCAAACATCCATTGGAGGTTGTGAGTGTGGGAGATGTGGTAGAGGTTAAAGTGTTGAGTGTGGACTTGGACAGAAAGAGAATCCAGCTGTCCATGATTATATAGAAGAATTAATGCAGAGTTCTTATGCGGCATAGTGTCAATATTAATAGAAAGAAAAGAGGCATATAGTATGGAACAGGAATCCATTACATTTTCTGTACAAATGACGGTAAAAGAGATTTATAGATTTACAATATATCATGTATACCATGGATTTTCTGGTATATTTGGTTTGTGCCTTTCTTTAGCAGCACTGGTGAATCTGATTGTGTCTTTTGATTCTTTATCGGATCAGGGAAAGACAATTATGACTATTGTGGCAGCATGGTTTACGGTTTTGGAACCGCTTATGATGCTGTGGAGGGCAAAAGGACAGGTTAAACGGAATGCGTCCTATAAACAGCCATTAAACTATACAGTGAATAATGAAGGCATTACTGTTTCACAGAATGAAGAAAGTCAGACAATCCCATGGGAAAGATTGGTCAAGATTGTTGAAACACATTCCCAGTATCTGATTTACAGCAGTAAGATTCATGCCTTTATTTTCCCGAAGTCTGCAATTGGTGAACAGGATAAAAAGATGGAAGAAATGCTGCTTCAGTATTCTGAGGAAACCGGAGTTCGCTTGAAAGGTGCTATCAAAAGACGGAAATCTCAGAAAGGGATATAATCGTTTTGTACCGCATGGTGTGCGGTGGAATGGAGATAACAATATGGAATATAGTAGTTTTTGTCCAGAGGATACATTTCAAATTGCTGAAAAACTTGGAAGAGAGGCTGAAGCCGGAGATGTTGTCTGTCTGATTGGTGATCTGGGTGTTGGAAAGACGTTGTTTTCCCAGGGATTTGCAAAGGGGCTTGATATTGCGGAAAGTGTGAACAGTCCTACTTTTACAATTGTTCAGGAGTATGATGGAGGCAGGCTTCCGTTCTATCATTTTGATGTCTATCGAATTGAAGATTCTGAGGAGATGGAAGAGGTAGGATTTACAGATATGATTTATGGGGATGGAGTGTGTCTGATTGAGTGGGCGGATATGATTTCTGATATTTTACCGGAATGTTATACCAGAGTTACCATAGAAAAGGATTTGGAAAAGGGTTTTGATTATCGGAGAATCCGAATAGAAAAATGTACTGGATGATAAATTAATAAACCTAAATATGTATTTACTATAGAAATGAAGGGAATAGAACATGAAAATATTAGCAGTAGACAGCTCTGGACTGGTTGCTTCTGTGGCAATATTAGAGGAGGATAACCTCGTTGCAGAGTATACAGTGAATTATAAAAAGACACATTCACAGACATTGCTTCCCATGCTTGATGAGATTGTGAGAATGACAGACACAGATTTAAACACTGTGGATGCAATTGCAGTTGCAAAGGGACCAGGTTCTTTTACGGGGCTTCGGATTGGTTCTGCTACAGTGAAGGGTCTGGGTCTTGCCTTGGATAAACCTATTATAGGAATTCCTACGGTGGAAGGATTGGCAATGAATCTTTACGGAACGGATGCCTTGATTTGTCCATTAATGGATGCAAGAAGGAATCAGGTATATACAGGAATCTATCGGTTTCAAGACGGGAATCTTGATGTAGTAAAGGATCAAATACCGATTGGAATCGATGAGATTATTGATGCACTGAATATAATTGGAGAGAAGGTTATCTTTCTTGGAGATGGAGTTCCGGTTTACAAAGATACAATTATTCATAAACTTTCAGTTCCATATGCATTTGCTCCGGCTCATTTGAATAAGCAAAGAGCTGCAGCAATTGGAGTACGTGCATTTGATTACTGGAAGAATGGGTTATATGTAAGTGCAGATGGGTTTGTTCCGGAATATTTAAGGTTGTCACAGGCAGAACGGGAACGAATGGAAAAGGGGAAAAAGTGATATGCTAGAATTAATTCCCTTGAAATTAGAATATTGCAAAGCTGTTGCAGAGATTGCAAAAGAAAGTCTGCCGGAACATTGGTCTTTAGAGGGCATACAGGATGTACTTCAATATGATAATAATATATTTTATGTAGCAAGAAAAAAGGATGTAATTGTTGGATTTTCTGGAATTATGCTGGTCGCGGATGAGGCGGAACTATTAAATATTGCGGTTAGAGAAAATTTTCGTAAAAATGGAATTGGGAGTTCTTTGTTGAAAAAAATGTTATCTGAAGCGTTGGAACATGGAGCTGTCAGGATGCTGTTGGAAGTGCGTAAAAGTAATATAACGGCAATAGACCTTTATAATAGAAATGGATTTTGCAAATTAGGTGAAAGGAAGAATTATTACAGTAATCCGGTTGAAGATGCATTTATTATGGAAAGAATATTATAAAGGAAGCAAAAGAACATTTTTTTCCACTGGATTTTATGGGAAAATTAGGCTACCATAATTAATAGAATAACAGGAATATGGTTTGATATGATGCAGGATGATATTAGGAAGGACTAGGACGATATGATGGAACGGATATATTGTAACAAATGTGGAAAAGAAATGAAGATTTGTAACGGAATACCGCATGAGGATTTTATCCATGTATGTAAAGAATGGGGATACTTCTCCAAAAAAGATGGACGGACACAGGAATTCATACTATGTGAGGAATGTGCAGAACAGTTGGAAAAAGAATTTGTGCGCCCTATTAAACAATATGAAACCATAGAGATGATATAAGAGAGAAAGAGGGAGTAGGATGATAGATGTTTGTCTGCTTGGAACAGGAGGAATGATGCCGTTGCCATATCGTGCACTTACCTCCCTGATGGTGCGTTATAATGGAATGAATATATTGATTGATTGTGGGGAAGGAACACAGGTGTCTATCAAACAACAGGGCTGGAGTGTAAAACCGATTGATGTAATCTGCTTTACCCACTTTCACGCAGATCATATTAGTGGACTGCCGGGACTATTACTTACACTGGGGAATGCAGAACGTACAGAACCGGTAACAATGATTGGCCCAAAACGTTTGGAAAAGGTTGTAAATGCATTGCGGATGATTGCTCCTGAATTGCCATTTCCTATTCACTTTATTGAATTAGAGGAAGAAGAAGAGAGTTATTCATTTAATGGACTTCGAATTAATGCCTTTAAGGTTAATCATAATGTTGCTTGCTATGGATATAGTTTGGAATTAGACCGTGCTGGTAAGTTTGATGTAGAGAAAGCGAAAAGTCAGGATGTGCCAATGGTCTTTTGGAGCAGACTTCAAAAAGGGGAAACAATCGAGGAAGGTGGAAAAGTTTTTACACCGGATATGGTGTTGGGTTCTCCGAGAAAAGGAATTAAGCTGACTTATTGTACAGATTCCAGACCTACAAAAGGTATTATAAAGAATGCAGAAAAAGCTGACTTGTTTATCTGTGAGGGAATGTATGGAGAACCGGAAAAAGAATTGAAAGCGAAAGAATATAAACATATGACATTTTATGAGGCTGCAACAATGGCAAAGGAAGCGAGAGTAAAAGAATTGTGGTTAACACATTATTCGCCATCGCTTGTGCGTCCTCAGGATTATGGAGATAAGGTTCGGGAGATATTTTCAAACACGGTGATAGCAAAGGATAGGAGGACGACTACCCTTTTGTTTGAGGAGGATGAAAGTATATGAAGAAGACAGGAACGAAGGGATTTACATTTGTAGTATTTATAATTGTATTGGCGGGATTAGCATACTATGTATATCTTAGTAATCACGCTTCTGATCAACGGAATCCTGCAGAAAAATCCGAAATTGAAACGCTGTTAAATTATGATTTTGAAGAGGATTATCCAAAGACGGTCAGGGAAACGGTTAAACTGCATTGCCGTTATTTGAAATGTGCATATAACAATGAATTTACAGAGGATGAATTGTTTACTGTTAATCAGCAGATTCGAAAACTATTTGATGATGAACTGCTTGAATACAATACACAGGAGAAGCAATTAGAAGGTCTGCAAAAGGATATTCAGTACTATTCAGATAATAAGCAAAAATTTGTCAATTATTCTATTGCTGAGGCAAGTCAGGTGGAATATAATACAGAAGGCGACACGGAATATGCCAAGATTAAGGTTGGTATTATGCTTCGCGTTGATTCTGCCAGTGTCAATGGTGATGAGGAATATATTCTTCGGAAAGACAAAGAGGGTAAGTGGAAGATATTAGGTTGGCAGGCTGTGCAGAATAGTACGACAGAAGATGAAGGAGATGCGGAATAAATGGAAAAGGATATCTATATATTGGCAATTGAATCTTCCTGTGATGAAACAGCAGCAGCAGTAATTAGAAATGGAAGAGAGGTTTGTTCTAATATTATATTTTCCCAAATTGAATTACATAAATTATATGGAGGTGTTGTTCCTGAAATTGCTTCCAGAAAGCATATTGAGAAAATTAACCAGGTAATTGAAGAGGCGTTGGCAGAGGCATCCATGAAACTTGAGGACATGGATGCAATAGCAGTTACTTATGGACCGGGACTTGTGGGAGCACTTCTCGTAGGGGTTGCAGAGGCAAAGGCAATTGCATATGCAGCACATAAACCGTTGGTGGGAGTACATCATATAGAGGGACATATTGCAGCAAACTATATTGAACATCCGGATTTGGAACCGCCATTTCTGTGTCTGGTTGTGTCGGGAGGACACACCCATCTTGTAAAGGTATTAGATTATGACAAATTTGAGATAATTGGAAAAACAAGAGATGATGCAGCAGGAGAGGCATTTGATAAGGTAGCTAGAGCAATTGGTCTGGGGTATCCGGGTGGTCCTAAGATTGATGCATTGGCAAAAGAAGGCGATAAGAATGCTATTGCGTTTCCAAGAGCAAAGGTGGAAGGTAATGAATATGACTTCAGTTTCAGTGGACTGAAGTCGGCAGTGCTTAATTATCTGAATCAGTGTGAGATGAAACAGGTTGAAGTGAATCGGGCAGATGTAGCGGCTTCTTTTCAGTATGCGGTAATTGATGTTTTGACAACACATGCAATACATGCGGTAAAAGAATTGGGGATGAATAAGTTGGCAGTAGCTGGTGGAGTGGCATCTAATTCATCCTTGAGGGAAAGTCTGCAGACTGCCTGTAACGTGGAAGGAATACAGTTTTATTATCCGTCGCCGATTTATTGTACAGATAATGCAGCAATGATTGGAACTGCGGGATATTATGCTTATCAAAATGGTGTACGACATGGGTTAGATCTGAATGCAGTACCTAATTTGAAAATAGGAGAACGTGTGTAGAGGATATTATGATGGAAGAGAGACATATAACAGCTATTGTATTGGCTGCTGGCAAGGGAAATCGTATGTGTTCTGAAACCCCCAAACAATACATGGATTTATGTGGGAAACCAGTGTTATATTATTCCCTGAAACGGTTTGAAGATAGTAGAGTAGACGATATTGTTCTAGTGACAGGTAAGGATGAATTGGAATATTGTAGGACAGAGATTGTGGGAAAATATCATTTCTGTAAAGTGAAAGCAATTGTTGCTGGCGGATCGGAACGGTATTGGTCGGTAAAAAATGGTCTGGACGCAGCCACGGGAACGGATTATGTTTTAATTCATGATGCGGCAAGACCCTGTTTGACAGAGGATATAATTGAACGCTCTATAATAGAAGTGTTAAAATCAGGTGCGTGTACAGTGGGAGTACCGGTAAAGGATACTATCAAATTAGTGGATGATAATAATATAGGGATTGATACACCGCCAAGAAATCAATTGTGGCAGGTACAGACACCTCAAAGTTTTTCCTATGGGGATATTGTAGAAGCGTATATTAGAATGGAAAAGGCTGGTGATACAGATATAACAGATGATACTATGATTATGGAACGTTATTTGGATAAGAAAACAAAGCTGATTTTAGGTGATTATTGCAATATAAAAATTACTACTCCAGAGGATTTGTCGGTTGCTGAAATTTTTTTGAAAAAAATGAAAAAAAGTTGTTGACATGGGATTGAGAAGGTGTTAATATAGTCAATGTCGCTGACGAAAGGATAATGTCAGAAACACGGAGAGGTATCGAAGTGGTCATAACGAGGCGGTCTTGAAAACCGTTTGTCCGC
>JBJEJE010000149.1:0-6544 GCA_051877755.1 Lachnospiraceae bacterium
ATAATTTGTTATAACAAATATCCAATTTCTTTCTCCTCTAATCGTTACCTGACTGCTAAAACAACTCCCCATTCCTTAATAGGAATGTACCTCAAATTCCATATTGCCATTTATCCATCCGGCATCCAGTTCTGTCACTCTGCCAGCTGCCCAGTTGTTTGTACTTCGCCCATCCATCCAATGCAACCATTCACATTCCACTTCATAGATAACCGCAAAATACAGTTGGCATTGCACCTTGCTTTTCTGCACATACTCTTTCAATTTCTGCAAATCTTCCTTCATCCAGTCCGAAGTACTTTTTGCAGTATCGCTACGAAATTTCAGTTCTAGTAATGCTACAACATCCTCTTCCCGAACCGAATCATACAAGGTATTTTCTTCATACTCATCCCTGATTTCTGCAATAATAATATCCGGCTTCTTTTTCATTCCGGGAAAATACTTCTCTGTATAAATACGCAGATTATTTTCCCTCAATACACTTGCCAGTTTTCTCCGCAGATGATAGCAAAGAGACATCTTCAAACAATCCTCATTGATGATGTATCCTTCTTCAAAATCTTTCGGAATATTTTTGCTCCATATTTCTTTGATTGTTGCGTCAATCTGCTTTTGTACACTCTTTTTTATCATAGGCATTTTCTCCGGTTTTCGTTCCAACAGGGTAACATACCCCACCGTGAAAAATTATACCATACTACCAGTAAGAATGATACAAAAAAATGCAAGTTCTCGCAGTTTTCTTCACATTCTCATACTACGTTTTTCTTCCATCACATCCGCTTCCAATTCCGCTTATCTCATATTCTTTCGTATTTTTCCCTGACCACTTATGCGTTTTTTCGGCTAATTAGTAAGGGTGTCTTTACCAAACAAAACAAGAGCAAGTTTCGCCTTGTAGCACACTACAGGCAAACTTGTTGGGGATTACGTTTCCCCAAACCCTCGTCTGGCTGCTAACGCAGCATAGCAAATGTCGCAGAAAGGGGGACATTTTTTGAAAAAGAAAGAGAGCAAAAAATCACGATACTACGCCATTCACGCAAGGCTGACTGAGGATGAAATGAAAGACTTCAAAGACCGACTTGCTACCACCGGATTGACACAATCCGATTATATTCGACAGGCAGTATTCCACAGTACAATAAAATTTACCATCCAGAAAGAATGTAATATTGACCAGCTTCAAAAACTGATTGCGGAATATGGAAAAATTGGAAGTAATCTGAATCAGATTTCAAAGCACCTAAACAGTGATGGTGCTATTACAAAAGAAATTGTGAATGAAGTCAGGAATGCTTCCCTTGACCTTGCAGATTTGAAATATGAGATTCTAAAGATTGTGGGGGATGCTTATGGCAATAATTAAACATATCGCTTCAAAAAATGCTGACTATGGAGCTGCTGAAAGATACCTGATGTATAAGCATGATGAATTTACCAATAAACCAATTCTGGATGAAAATGGCAGGATGATTTTACGTGATGAATTTTTGATTGATGGTATCAACTGCTCCCCGGACACCTTTGCTATTGAATGCATCCGGCTTAACAAAACCTACCACAAAAACCTTACCAGAAATGAAATCAAGTCCCATCATTATATCCTATCCTTCGATCCGAGAGACAGAGACGAAAACGGACTAACTGCTGAAAAGGCACAGGCACTTGGAATGGAATTTGCCAAAAAGAATTTTCCGGGACATCAGGCAATCATCTGTACACATACAGATGGTCATAATGGCTCCGGAAATATTCATGTACATATGGTCATCAACAGCCTTCGCATGGTGGATGTAGAACGACAGCCTTTTATGGAAAGACCGTGTGATTCTCTTGCTGGAAATAAGCATCACGTGACAAATGAATACATAAATTATCTGAAACAAGAGACAATGGACTTATGCCAGCGAGAACAGCTTTACCAAGTAGATTTGCTTTCCCCTGCAAAAGTTAAAGTGACTGAAAAAGAATACTGGTCACGGCGCAGAGGTCAGGCAAAAATGGATGAACAAGCAGCGCAGGGAGAACAGCAAAGCAGTCAATCATCCAATTCAAAATATGAAACAACTAAGGACAAATTACGTGTAGCAATTACGGCTTGTATGATGCAAGCTCATTCTATAGAAGAATTTAAAGACCTGCTCCTGCAGCAATATGGTATTGTTGTAAAAGAAAGCCGGGGAAGATACAGCTACCTGCATCCAGATCGGGCAAAGCCTATCACAAGCCGTATGCTTGGCACTGATTTTGAGAAAGAATTTATTGAGCGTTACATCTTATCCCATCAGGAAGAAAGACAACAATCCAAAACAAATACCAAACAGCAATCTCAAAAGAAAGCTGCTCCAAGAAATCCGGACAGTCCTCGTCTTATTGTGGACTTACAGAATTGTATCAAGGCACAAGAAAACCGATACTACGCTCAAAAAGTAAAACTGGGAAATCTAAAAGAAATGGCAAAGACTGTTTCATACTTACAGGAACGTGGAATCAGTTCTATAGAAGAACTACAGTCAATTATTTCTGACAGCAAAGAGAAATATGCTACTTCTCATGATAGTCTGAAAGCAGTGGAAAGCAGACTGAAAACTGTGAACAAAATGATCCATTATACCGGACAGTATTATGCAAATAAATCTGTCTATGATGCATACCGCAAATCAAAAGATAAAGCTGCATTCCTATCAGAACACCGGACTGAAATTGCATTGTATGAAGCTGCAAAAAAGCAGCTTGATTCCATGAAAACTGACGGCAAGCTGCCTACCATGAAAATGCTAAAAGCAGAAAAAGAACTTCTTACTTCACAGAAAAATCAGATTTACGAAGATTACTCTATGCTGAAAGCTCGTATCCGTGAACTTGAAACAGTACTGAAAAATATTGTTACCATGCTTCATGAACAATCAAAAGAACCCGAACAAAAACAAGAGCAAAACAGAGCAGAACGTTCTTAACTTATGCATGATAAAAGCCCTCACACTCAAATGGGGGCTTTTTCCATTTCCATAATCCTTCCTACTCTATTATTTTTTTAATAAGAATATCTTTTCCCCTTGATTTGGAAAGTTCATAAAATGCAATGGAGTTGTTGCATAAATGGTATCCTCTTCCAAAGTAATTGTGATATATACAAGTTCTTTACCCTCAATATCAGTCACATAAAATATCACTCCATTTCTCATATTTCCTGTAAATGAAATCAATCCATTGCTTTCAAGATACTCTACATATGAGATTGTTATATCCATGTCCTCACATATCCCATCATCCACCATCCCGATTGTCAAAATGCCCTGGTGTTCACGCTGCTCCTGATTATGAAAACCTATAACATTACCCTCCACCAGTTTGTTATTTTCTCTCTGATGTTGGAGTTTATCCGGCATTACAAATGATACATTAAGTCCCAATTCATTACGCCAAAGTTCTGCCTCAAATGGAGTCCCATCACTCATAATACCCTGTACAAAACCGATATTATTTTGGTCTACGAATTGGGTATGATTGCAGATAGGAAAGCTGCTATTTGCTTCCATAAATTTGTATTCTTCCAACTATTCCATCCCCTTACTCTTTATGTGTTTTCTACAAGTCCTTACCATATTCCCCGGTACAGTATTTTGCAATCCACTTATCATCATTGTACTCTCCGTATTCACTCATACGGCAATCCTCATATAAGTCCACAGCTATTTCCTCAATCACTTCTTTTAGTTCCAACGGTTCAATATATTTTTGAGGAATTATACGAATGCCAAGATATGCACCCATGATATTTCCGGTCACTGCCCCGGTGGAGTCACTATCCCCATCATGATTAACAGATGCCGTAACCGCCCTAGTAAAATCATCTTGATATTTTATGGAGCAATACACAGCGATTGCCAGTGTTTCTTCTGCCACCCAGCCTTGTCCGATTTCCCGGATTGCATCCAAATCGTCCATATCCTCATGTGCCAGTCTAACAGCTTTTTTCATGATGCTTTCAAACTCGTCAATATGCTTTTTATCATGAAAAAGCTCAACTGTTGTTCGGGTAGCATCCTCAACAATACTTTCTATGTCCTGTGATGCGGTCACGCACTTTACAATGATATGTACGAAAGCAGATGCCGGAATATATCCAAGTGGATGTCCGTGTGTGATTGCTGCCACCTCTGCACCCACCATATCAATATCCTTAATATCTCTGACGTGTTTCGGCAAATACAATCCCACTGGTGCAACTCTCATTACACCACCACATCCCTTACTTGAATTGATAGGTTTTTCCACACTGCCACAGTCCTCCAAATGTAAAGCAGATATACACGTATTCCCCGGTGCTCTCCAGTTATACATATCCTTTACATTTAAAAGCCACGAATCACAATATGGATTGTCTGGCTCATAATCGCTTTCCTGTGTTTTCAGCCAGTCCTTATATGCCAGTTCCACATATCCCTGCCAGCTTCCCATTATGCCACGTAAGCATAATCTGGTATATCCCTCCAACAGCCCATTTGCAGTAAATAATGTCATCTGGGTATCATCTGATATGTATGCTTTTCCATGAAACAGCTCGTAATCCTGTATGCCGTTTTCCCCATAGATAGTAAAGATTTCCTCTGCGTTACGAAATTCTATCGGATACCCTAATGCATCTCCTACCGCACCACCAAAAAGACAACCTCTGTACTTATCCAAAATATCTTCTCTATCCATTTATCATGCTCCTTACACCAAATCCCAACTGTTATCCTTTCGCTGCACAATACCTTTCTGTAGCAAAATCTCATAAAATGCAAAACGATCTCTCGGTGTATATGGAAGTTCCAAAAGTTTTCCCTGCTTTACCGGAACATCAAACAAACAGTCAGCTCCTCTGCCATTACCACCACCTTGTAACAAAGGACACCCGGAGCAGCGTTCCACATCAAAATCCATAATCCTGTGATAGTATCTGCAATATGCAAGCTGATCCATATACAAACCATCAAATCTGCCAAAGTCATCATAGGCAGTTACACCATTGATGATTGTTTCCACCTTATCAATGGCTCCAAAATCGAAGTCCAGCTTTTCTTCCCGGAGTTTAGTCAATACCTCATCCCACACATCTTCAATCAGGATGCGATACGCCCATTCTTCCAAAGATTTCTGATAGAACTTTGCAAAAGTATCTCTCTCATAGACAGATATTAAAAATTCCTGTCCTCTTCCCAAAAACTGAAAATACTCCTGACCATCTGGTGCATCATGGAAGTTACGGAGCAATTTATGAGTTGATGTCTCAATATAAAAATTGAGTCCTCTGAAAAAGTCCGGCAGATTCCATTTGGATATACTCATACCATACTTTGTAAGTACACGCTTATGCGAATACGAAAGTACTCCTGCTCCGGGCATATCCGGATTAAGCGTCAGCCGTTTTGTTGGCAGATATAAGTTGTTTTCCTTCCCATTTTCTGCGTGGGGATGCCACTTAAAATGCTTATCAATTTCGTAGTTATGTAGGACTTCCCCAACCTGCATATACCCAAAAATAATATGCTGTTCTGTTGCATTGCGCTTATACTGTAATTTACCCTCACTGCTAAACTCTGTTTCTCTGAATCTGCCAAAGAACAAAAACAAATCTCCTACTTCTACATCCATTTCATCCAAGAATTTTTTCGCAACACCACACTGACCAAATGCTGGTATAAAATCCTGTTTTCTTTCAATTATGCCCTCTCTTAAATCCGGATCAAGATGGCATTGCTGCCCTTTTTCCCATTTGCTGCCTCCCAGTTGTGAGAGGATTTCGTCATAAGACATTTCATGCGAATTGCCATCTGCATCCTTCACATCAAAATGCAAATCTTTATAGTATACCGGATTTTTACTTGTCCCCGGTATTGGCATAGACAGTAACGTGCCATCCGGTAAAATCGGATTGCACAATCCCCCTGATGCACTATCAAATCCTTTTCTACTTAGAATTACCTTCATATGCTCTACCTCGTTCAAATATCCAGTCTTGAAATCTCTGCATTTATCAGTCTGATTTCTCTGGCATATTTATCTTCCATTTCCATAAGTGATGAAATTTCTTTACAGCAGGATACTATGCTTGCATCCTCCGATTTTAAGAATCCCTTTGCAAATGCATCCGGCAATGAAAAGTTCTTCATTCCTATAGGAAATTCTACTGTAAGATACTTTCCCCTCTGTTCTGCCACTTTGCCTTCTCCATATCGGATATTCCTTACAACCGTACCTGTGAGTGCAGGAAAAGGCTTATCTTTTAATTGTAAATCGACCTGCTCCAGCTGCCTATTCAGCTCCTCCCTTTGTGCCGTCAATTTACTTATCTTGTCTTCTCTTTCCTGTTTTCTCTGATCTGCACTGCCAGCCTTTGCCCTTTTTTTGACCGGAATATTGTCATAAAGATTATAGGTATACGCACAATACATGATGTCATAAGCAAGGATATTATATCTGCCAGCAACTTCTGTCACAGGCTCATCCTTTTCCTCATCCATTTCTGCTTCATATTGCAGTCTTTCTTCTA
>JBJEJE010000150.1:0-31656 GCA_051877755.1 Lachnospiraceae bacterium
CAAATGGATTTTTTACTATAATATCGTCATCCACCGCCATCTGAAAGGCAGGTCTAAGCACTCCCCGGATGGTGTGGATAGAACTGTAACTTTTCTTATCCTCCTGTTGAAGTTTTATGAGAAACAGTTTTGCATCCGATGTTTTCACACTTCGAATTGTTTTCTTTCCAAAAGGCTCCTTTGCAAGTACCCTCTGCACTGTGACATATCCCTGCTTGGTACTCTGTCGTACTCCTGTCTTGGTTTTGAAGTATCGGTCTACAAGTTCACATACTGTCATTTGACCATCTGCCGTATTGAGAAGAATCCCTTTGGAATTTTCATTCCAATCCCAGATGCCTGAAACTTATTTCTTGCTACATCTGCATTATCAAAAGAAACCCATGTGCCCTTATGTGCATCATCCGTTCCAGTTGCACCGCCCTTTGCGGAAAATGGAACCTTTGTTACTTTTCCGTTCTTTCCAGGCTTTGCTGACCATAAAAACCACATCTTTTTTTCCTTTAATTCTTCCACTGTCATATCTACCATCTTGCTCACCCCTTCTTCTCGATTCTCCTGTTATTTAAGGAACTTCTGACAAGCCATTCTTTATAGGCTTCAATCGGAATTAAAATTCTTGCTCCGATTCTGATAGTTGGAAATCCCGGTTCCTTTACAAGCTCATAGGCTTTCGGAAGTGAAATTCCCATCTGTGCAGATAATTCCTGATCACTCATGGTTGTCTTTTCCATTACGATTCCTCCAATCTTAGTTATTTTAGTGTCCGTCTCACCACAATGCAGTTTCGATACAACTGCTCTTGGCAGGTTACCAGTCTCGGCAATTAGCACCGACTTACGAAGTGGAAACAGGATGAAGTTTTCAAGGTGCAATTTCAAAAATCTGTTGTACTGTTTTGTAAAGATTTTTGTTGTTTTCAAGAGTATTTTAGTATATAATGTAACCGAAGTCTAAAAACTAACGGTAACGCTAACGATTATGGATTAACGATAGGTTTGTGAGGTGAGAAGATGCCATTTAACTGGAACGGAGACTATATTCCGTCTAAGGCAGATAAAACAACAGACATATTGGGTGCAAAAGAAATAGGTGGTATCGGACAACTCATATACCACCCATTCAGATTTGCAAGTTATGATATCAGCTATGATGGAAAAGATTATTGTGCTTATCCCGTATGCAAGAAAGGACAAGAGCCAATATTTCCAAATGATGATACTCTGACAGGGCGAGGAATCCTTGTAAGCCTATGTAATCTTGCAAAGGTAATAGACAACTTTGAGAACAAAATTCCTAAGGAACAACTTATAGTCAGATGGTGCATGGAAAATATGCACCCTTACAGCACCGACTTTATCTACTCAGAACTTGTAGAAAATTTCGACATCAATACTATTGACGCAGAAATGGTCGAGCATGATGGCATCTTTGAGATTGACAGGTTTATGAATGATTTAGGAAAGCTTTATAATGCCGTCCGATTCTATGTTGCACTTGAAGGAATTCTATTTGCCGAAGATGATGTAGCATATAATCTTTATGAAGAAGGACGATATTTTGAGAGTTACTCCTATTTCGAGAAATACAAACACGCCGTTCCCGAAGTACCGGACGATGTAATTGGCGAGCCAACCACTCCTCAGGAACTGTTGGAAAGCATGATGCGTACTAATCAGTACATAGAAGAACATCCTGTAGAACAACCGCAGGAAGGTTCGTTTGATTTTAACAATAATCCCTATGATGATTATGATGAACTTCGGAAAACGCTTGCAGACTTTATCCCGGAATTCAATATGAAGTTAAAACTTAATTCTGCTACCGGAAGATATGAATTTTCTGCTGATATTGATTCCGTATTTGATATAGCGTGGTACACTCTCGCAAGAATGATTTCAGAAGACCCCGCTCTTGAAAGCAGAGTCAATAATGATTCAAGACCAGAAGGCATTATGATATGCTGCCGTAACTGTGGAAAATTTATAATAAGAAAAAGTAACAGACAGGAATTTTGTGATTCTGAAGAATGTCAGAAAGTTAGAAATGCTCGAAAACAGAAAGCCTATAGAGAACGAAAGGCATCTGAAAAGGCTCATTTAGAGCAGAAAAAGAGACAAAAATCGAAACAATCTGACGCAAGACCGGATTAATATACACTATTCTCTATAAGTTATTTGTATGTGATTATAGAGAATTATTAGAAAATAACCTTTTTTATCTTGGCTAACGGAATACCCCTATGCAATTTCGCGAAAATATGCGTTTAAGGGGGCATCGGTCTTTAAGATGAAAAGGCACAGAGATAATATCCCCCCATGGGATTGAAGGAGGAAACAACATGTCAAAGAAAATCGAACAGATTCTCGAAACTAATGAAGCAGCTCATATTTCTCAGTTTTCTCAAGAGGATAAAGACTGGATTAACGAACGAATTCATGACAGAGCCGATGGTGAAGCAGGTGTTGAATGTGTAATTCGTGGAAAAAACGATGATGGTGATTATTTCAAACTAACTCCAGAAGAAATCATCAGGCAGTACTATGCTTATAAACTCATCAAAGAATATGGTTATTCTAAAGACCAAATAAAGTTTGAACTCCCTGCTGTATTTGCAGGAAAAGAAGTTATTAAAGATAAGCGTGTTGATATTGCAGTTTTCAACAAAGATGACCGTAGCAAGATTGATTTAATTATTGAAGTAAAAAGGCCCAAAATTAAAGACGAGCATGCAGTAGATGGTGCTGATACAACTACTCCTTTCCAGCAGATGCAGTCTTATTGTCGTGCCCTTCAACCTGAAATAGGTGCCATTGTTAATGGTGACAATCTGCTCAAATTCTATGAGGCTCCTAAGTTTGATGAAGAGCTTACTATTGATAAGTTTCCACAGAATGGTGAAGATATTACAGAATGGAAAGATAATCGTAGATTTACTCTCAAGCAGTTGATGCAGGTTGATAGACTACAAACCGAAACCTTAAAAGATATTATACTAAGCGTTGAACAAAGATTTGGTGCAAATGATTCAAGTGACAAAGCATTTGAAGAAATATTCAAGCTTATTTTTATTAAGTTGTATGACGAGGTTCTTTCAAGTGATGATGCAGACGAAATGGCTATTCTCATGAACAGGACTGGTATCGCCCTCAAGGATATTGATGATTCTCATTTTAGACCAATGGAGTTCAGAGCACGTGAAAAAGATTCACTTGATGATATTTACAATAAGCTTAACCAACTATTCCAGAATGCTAAAGGAAAGTGGCCTGGTGTATTTCCTGCTGACTCTGTGCTTGAAATGCAAAGAGCTACTGTTAAGTCGTGTGTAAAAGAATTACAGAATGTTAAACTCTTCAACTCAAATCTTGAGGTTGTGGATGATGCATTTGAACATCTTGTTAATCAGAATCAAAAAGAAGGTATGGGACAATACTTCACACCTCGTTATGTTATCGATATGTGTGTAAAGATGTTAAATCCGAAGCCAAACGAAAAGATGATTGATACTGCAGCTGGAAGTTGTGGTTTCCCTATGCATACTATCTTCCATGTTTGGAAACAGCTTAATCCTGCTGCTTTTAATCTGTTTACAACAAGAAGTCGTACACAACAAGAACTTCAGTATGTTCAGAACAACGTCTTTGGTATTGATTTCAGTGAAAAGTCTGTTCGTGTAGGACGTATGCTTAATATCATTGCTGGTGATGGTCATACAAATGTAATCGAACTAAACTCACTCGATTACCCAAATTGGACAAAATCCTATACAAGCGTTGATAAGTGGCAAGACAAATATCATGAAGGCTTCAGTAAACTTTCAAATATGAGTGCTGCTCCTACTGCAACTAAGGATAAAGATAAATATGGTGCTTTTCTATTTGATATCCTTATGGCTAATCCGCCATTCGCGGGTGACCTTGATAACAAAGAACAGCTTGAAATCTATGACCTTGGATATAATGCTAAGGGAAAATTACAAAATAAAGTAGGAAGAGATATTCTCTTTATTGAAAGAAATCTTAACTTTCTTAAACCAGGTGGACGTATGGCAGTGGTCTTACCTCAGGGACGCTTCAACAACTCTGGAGATAAATTTATTCGTGATTACATCGCAGAAAGATGCCGTATCCTTGCGGTGGTTGGTCTCCATGGTAATGTATTTAAACCTCACACTGGTACAAAGACTAGTGTTCTTTTCGTGCAGAAATGGACTGACGAAAATTGTGGTTTTCCTAATATATGTCCTAAACCACAGCCTGATGAGAGTGGGAATATTGATTATCCTATCTTCTTTGCTACCATGCAGGAACCGAGTAAAGATAATTCTGGAAATAAAATTTACGTTACAGAAAACTATATTACGTGGACAAGTTATTCATATGTGACAGAAACTGTATATATCCGTAAAGCTGACAAAGTACAAGTTACAAAAGAAGAATATGATAATGCAGAAAAAAAATCGGAATATACAGTGAAAATCCAAACACGAACTGTTAAAGAAGAACACAAATCATCTGATGGAAAAGAGTACTTTATCAAGGATTTATTCTTAGCAGAACATGGTGAACTCGATACTCACAGAAAATGGATATTAAAAAATGTTTTGTTTAAATTAAAGAATAAGAATAAGGATTCGGTTAATTATAGCGAAACCTTAACGATTACCGAATATCTTTCATTGCCAGAATCAGACCAGAATCACTATAAGGAGGTAGCTATCCTTGGAGAAAATCAAAATGCACCTATTTCTATTGATGAATATAACGCCTTAGATAAAGCAGTTCAAAAATACTATCTTGTTGCAGAGGATGTATCAGAAAGAACAGAACGTGTTAAGGATACTCATGGTCATACTTTTGTTAAGCATGATTTATTCAATCACGATCCAGATATGGCTAATCCTAACCCTAATAATGTATACAGCCAAGATGGAATCGCCGAAGCCTTTATTGAATTTGCAAAGAAGGAAGGTTTAAGTTTTTTTCAATAAGCCCATCCATTGAACCTTTCAATGAAGCTAAATACAAGGCTTTGATGGATGGGCACGAATGCACTGAGATTCTTCTTTCACAGCTAAATGCTGAATTTAGAATTGATGCTGAATATTTCTATAAAATCAATTTGCAAATGCAAGCATTGATAAAAAGCAAACCACATGTAGCTATAGGTGATATTGGATTTGTTACAGATGGAATTCATACATCGATTGACTATGATGTAAACAGCGGAATCAATTTAATTTCCGCGACTTCACCAAGGCAAAATGTATTTAATTTAACAAGAAATGCATATATTTCTGAGGTGGCTCATCTTGCAAATCCACGAACCGCCTTACATGAAAATGATGTAATTCTTTCAACGGTTGGAACAATTGGAAACTGTGCAGTTGTTGATGCAAGTATGCTGCCAGCCAATTCAGATAGACATGTAGGAATAATTAGACTAAATTCAACAATCAATCCATATGTGCTCTCTACTTTCTTACTTACTAAATATGGAAGAAACCAAACCGTTAGAGAAAGCACAGGAAATGTACAGCCAAATCTATTCTTGTATAAAATACGAGAGATAATTATTCCTACCTTTGGTAATGAATTCCAAGAAATAATTCAGCGTTCTGTATTAACAGCTCAAGCATTGTTAAACGATGCTGATAACACATATTCAGAAGCAGAACAATTGCTTGAAAACGAAATCGGCATAGATATGTCCACAATTACAAGTGGAGGTGTTTCTGTGAAGACTTTTGCTGAAAGCTTTGGTAATACTGGCAGGCTGGATGCAGAATATTATCAAAAAAAGCATTACGAGCTAATTGACATGATGCACTCAAGTGGAACTATAGGAACATTATGTAACATTTATGACAAAAGTTTTAACCCGGATGCAAACCAATATTATCAGTACATTGAACTTGCAAACATAGGTAAATCAGGTGAAATTGACGGTGTTGAATCAATTTTGGGAGATGAATTACCTTCACGAGCAAGAAGATTGGTAAAGACAGGACATGTAGTAGTTTCTTCAATTGAGGGTTCACTTGAAAGTTGTGCGATTATCACAGAAGAATTTAACAACGCACTTTGCTCTACGGGATTTTATGTTATTGATTCTAACAACTATAATAGTGAAACATTGCTCGTGTTGTTAAAATCAAGAACTATACAATCGTTGCTAAAACGAGGCTGTTCAGGAACTATATTAACTAACATTACAAAAAATGAATTTCTGAATATACCGTTACCATATGTTGATAACGAAATTCAGATAGAGGTCAAAAATAATGTTCAGGAAACATACGCACTTAGAGATAAATCGAAACAACTGCTTGAATGTGCAAAACAGGCCGTAGAAATGGCAATTGAACAAGACGAATCAACTGCTATCTCATGGCTTGAAGCCCAAATAGCCGAACTCACAAAATAAATAAAGCCACAATCCCAGTAGTCACCCTACCAACGATTGTGGCTTATATCATTCATATTTCATCCCTAGTAGTCCATTACTACTAAGTCTTTCTCCCAAAACATGTGCCTTTATCCCGATTCTGCCCATGTGCCTTAGTAGTCTAAAACGTAGTATTTTTGCGGTTTCACGCCACATTTTGCCTTGTGTTGCCCCGCTTTGCAAAACCCTGCATTATAGTAAAACTGGAGTGCCGTGGCAAATAAATAATACGCTAATCATAATTTTCTCCTACCCTAAAATTCCATGAAATTCTTTTTTTACATAGTTTTATCGACCTTTATCTCTACAAACTAGATTTTATCATCTCAACATTATCCGGATAATACACCCTATCATCTCCAAATGTGCGAAAGACGATACGCCCTTCCGGCGTTTTATATACATCCAGCAATTCCATGTTTCCCATACTTCCGAAAGGAAGTTCTAACCGCTCTCCACTCTCTACATCGATACTGAGCAAAATAGGAAGCTCTTTTTTATTTTTCACCATATCGTGCCCTGTACAAAGCACCAGCAGCTTTCCTTCTTCAACCGATGTCAGATTACCCACAGGACATGGGAACTTTCTAACTTTCCCTGTTTCCACATTCAGAAGAGTTATTTCCGTCATCCTGATTTCTCTGCTTCTGGGCACTCCATAATTTTTCTCTATAAAAGCTACTTTTCCATCTCCCACAGGAATAAGCTCTCCTATAGTTTTTGTTTTTATGGTATAAACTACTGTTTTAAAACCTTCCTTTTTTAAAAATTTTCCCTGCTGCCAGCGATAAAATTTCCCCTGCAAATAAAGGTACAACATTCCCTTTATCTGAAACAGCTTGGGAAATGTAAGTTCATTTTCTTTGCTCTCTAATATAATTTCCGGTGTCTGACCGCCGCTCATGGCATTTTTAATTACTGCTGCTTTGTTTTTTCCGGCAAGAAATAAATGCTCCTCATACCAACAACATACTTCCCAAAAGCCTGCATCATCTTTATGAATCACTTTCCACTCTGATACATTCGCCAAATTCTGACCTACTGCAATATAAGAAGCCCTGTCTATTAATGTACCATCCTCTCCTCTTTCCGGATTCTGCCAGATTGCCGCATAACGACCGTCTTCTCCTGTGAGATGTTCCAATAACTTAGGAATTCTATATACCACATGAGGCTCCGGATCCAATGACAAAAGTCCACTTTCAACATTTTTCTCCCGTAAATGTAAACTATCTGCTACATAAAGACCGTCAACCGGAGCCTGAGGGGTAAACCGCAGCTTTTCCGGCATTTCATAGACTTTATAGGACAGTCTCTTTCCCCAATCGATTCTTTTGGCTTCCTTACCCGGCTTCTTTCTCGGCTGGAGCAGTACCTTAGCCTTTCTTTTTAAGGTCTCCATTTCCTGCCCAAAATTCTCCTCTTCTGCCTCTGAAATCAGTGCAAGTATATAAGAATCACTGTCTTCTTCTATGGTATAAAGCAGATAATCTTCCAAAGTTATCTCCTGCCCCAGAGCCTTTAAGATATCCTCCGTCTGTTCCTGCGCATAATTCTCTGCAAGGGATTTCATATTCTCCGAAAAAAGTGCAGGAACTTCATTCCCATACGTTTCCTGAAGGGCGGACAAAATATCCCCTGCATCTGCTTTATAATCTACCTCTGTTACTTGTCTACTGCCAATTGTTTTCATATTTTCGCCTCTACTCCTATTGTGAGAAAGTTACGCTTTCTTCATTTAGCCCAATTGTAAACAATTCACTTTTATAAATATTTATCACAATCATCACTTTCAAAATATTATATTATTCTATTTTCCAAAAATCAATTTTTTATTATTGGAAATATTCATTTCTCAAGAACAAATCGATGCTTTTAAACAGAATACTCTAATTCAACAACTCCGACCCGGTACTTGTATTCTCGTCTGCCAGTGTTCCAATATTCTCTCCTATAAGGCAGTTCTCATTCTGCTCCGCAATAATCAATTTTTTCAAAGCACCAGTCATCATGGTATTATCTTTAATGATGCATTCATGATTTTCCCTTATGACCATTCCATAATTGGGAGCAAGAATTCCGCTGCCCCCATCATTTCTGCCAACACGCATTGTGTTTCCAAGCATGGTAACATTGGAACAATGAACCAGACGGACATGGCAGCTGTCTTCCGGATTGCTGGTATCTCTCTCTTCCACCGCTCCGCATCTTCTGAAAATATTTCCTGAAATGGAAACTAACGAAACCGGCTTCTCCCCGCCAAGATCAAGTGCCGGTCCATGACCGCGGTCAAAGAAGTTTCCTGTAAAATTATAGCTGTCACCAAAGGGAAACCGAAAGCCCCCTGCATGATTCCACTCCACTCTGTTTCCGGTAGCGGTAATGGAGGCTGCAACATTTCCTCCCCGGATACCGTAACCGCTGTTATAGGAAAACCAGTTATCCAGAACAAAACCATCCCACCCGTCAATAAATAAGCCGTTCCCTGCATTATTTGCCATCATGCAATGTCTCACGGAAAAACACCATACATGCTCTAAATGAATTCCATCTCCTGTAAAATTGTCAATACGGCAGTCATCTATGGACGGCGTATCCTCTTCCTTTCCGCCATTGTATATATTCCAGCAAAGCCTGATACCATGAACAGGGTGATCGGCACTGCCTAATTGGTTTCCTGTAATGCTCATCCCTTTTATGGAGCAGCCAAATGCCCCGGTAATGTCAAGCATGCTGTCTGTCTCTTCGTCAATCAGTTCAAAAATGGAAGAACCCGGACTTCGATAGGACCAGGCAGAAGTACCCTGCAAAGAAACTCCCTGCCCTTTCATTTCCAGATGTCCCACCCGGTATCTTCCCGGTGGAACCACTACCACACCTGCGCATCCAGATGCAGCATCCAGTGCATTTTGAACCGCTTTTGTGCAGTCCATTTTCCCATCCCCGATAGCACCATAATCCAAAACATTAAATACCGTATTCATTTTAACACCTCCACATATACACAAAATTTTCTTTTATCTTTTGATTACAATTAAATAATAACTCGAAAACACTTTACACACCATAAATATTCTTGTAAAATATATGCACAAAATCGTCAAAAGAGGTATCTATATGTATATGAACTATGCCAATCCCTCCGGCAGACCGGAAGGAATTCTTGATAAGTCAAAACCAATATTGGTAACATCCTGTGGAAATTATAAATTAAAAGACACAGAAAAAAATCTTCCTGTCACCAGACCAAAAGGAAGAATTGATTATCAGATTATATATATTGCATCCGGGAAAGCACATTTTAATTTCGACAAATCAGATAAGGATACCATTCTGCCCGCAGGTAAAATGGTAATATATCAGCCGAAGGAATATCAGAAATATGCATTTTACGGAAAAGAGAATGCAGATATTTACTGGATTCATTTCACAGGTTCGAATGCAAAATCCATTCTAAAAGATTACGGACTAATAAATCCTACCCATGTCATATCAGCAGGTTTCCATCCGGACTATATCGCACTATTCCGGAAAATCATATTGGAAATGCAGATGGAACGGTCTGGCTCATCCACTATGACATCCCTTCTCATCCAGCAATTATTCCTTGAAGTATATCGCCAGCAGGAAACCACAGGTATCCGCCACAGGATTATTCCTGCCGAAGTGGAAGCTGCCATAGAATATTTTCACAAAAACTACTACCAGCCCCTTGTTATGGATGAGTATGCAAAAAAACATAACATGAGCATAAGCACATTGTCCCGCATGTTTAAACAACACACGGGACTTACACCACTTCAATATGTATTGAATATCCGGCTTTCCACTGCAAAAAACCTACTAAAAGATACAGATTTAACAATAAATGAGATTAGTAACATGGTAGGATATGATAACCCTCTCTATTTCAGCCGCTTATTTCATAAACATGTTGGAATGGCTCCAAGAGATTACAGGGGCTGAACTTTGCCGAGAAGTTCTTTCTGTTCCAACCACTCTACATATTATTTATCATATTATATATCAAAAGCGCCGTATAAAGCTCATACCGGTCACCAGAATTGTCAAAATCAACACCAAGGATTTCTTCTATTCTCCTGATACGATATTTGACTGTGTTGGGATGGTTAAAAATCATCCCCGCCGTATCCTTAATGCTTTCATTGGAAACAAAATATGCTTGAAGCGTCTTTATCAGTTCCGTATGATTTTCGTCATCATATTCTATCAGCTTTCCAAGAATCTCATACTGGTATTCCTGCAGCATTTCCTGATCTTTCAATTCCATTAATACCTTTACAAAGCCCAGCTTATTATACCAGACTATGTTATTATTGTCATGCTTTAAAGAAACCGCTCTGATACAGTTCGAAGCCTGTTTAAAACTTTGCTGAATCTTTGAAAGATCTGTATAACCGTTTCCTATACCAATAACACAATGAAACTGCGGAAATCTTTCTTCTGCGGCTTTGCAGAATTTTGCAAATATCTCCTCGAGCATATCAGATTCCTCTGTTCCAGCACCTACAATTCCCACAAGGTTCTGGCTGAATCTGGTTATCACAGTACTTTTATTATACGCCTCAAAACATTCTGCCAGCTTTTCCTTAAACCACATTTCATCATAATCATATATATCCTGTATCTGAATCACAAAGATGCTCTGTTCGCCTGCAAAATCATACCCCGCCAATTCCGCCTGATAATGTATAACTTCATCATTTTTCATCGTTCCAAGCAAAATACAGGATAAAATATCTACACTTTCAGAGTCCATTCTATCATGATAGGCTATCGCATGTCCTAACTCTTCAAATACATCAATAAGCGGAATATTCCACGGCAATACAAAAACAGGCATATGATTCTCGTCAGCATAGGAAAGAACTTTCTTTTCCACTTTATCAATATAATCCTCTCCCACAAGAAGCAGGATACCTGACATATTAAGACGCACCGATTCCTTAACCAGTCTCATCAGATCAAAGTCTTCACGTCCAATCACGGCAGTGCTTATTATCAAAAGTTCATGACCGTGTATCCACTCTGCAAAACTCATTGTTTCCGGCTTATAAGCCCACCTGATATCACGATTCAAACCATCTTTCCCTGCAATTATCTTAGCCTTTGCCATGGATGGCAGTGTCAGTAAATCCTTGCACCTAAACATATGTACATCCTTCCTGTCAAAAAATTATGCAAAAAAATCCTTTGCATTTTCTATTTTAACAGTATTTTTCTGAAATAGGAACTCCCCTTTTCGCACAGATGCAACAATTCCTGCCCGCTCACAGATTGCCTCAAATTCAGACTTTGCATCCAATACAATAAAGTTTGCCGGTTTACCTTCCACAATTCCATATTCTCCAAGATTCATTGTCTTTGCACCATTTATAGTCACTAAGTCCAAAGCATTCTCAATCTCTTTCGGTGACATCATCTGGGCAATATGAATACCATGGTCAAGAATCATCATCATGTTACCATTTCCAAGCGGATACCACGGATCCGACATGGAATCCTGTGCAAAACACACATTAATTCCATTGTCATTTAGTTCCTTCACTCTGGTAAGTCCTCTTCTCTTCGGATAAGTATCCTGTCTACCCTGAAGATAGATATTTTCCGTTGGGCAGGAAATAAAGTTAATCCCTGATTTCTTAAGGAGCTTCATCATACGAAATGCATAACTGTTGTCTGCCGAACCAAAGGAACAGGTATGGCTGGCTGCTGTCCTACTACCAATGTCCTCCATAAGCACCAATGCATTTAAAAGTTCCAGAAATCTGCTCTGTACATCATCCGTTTCATCGCAATGTACATCAATCAGCTTGTTATACTTTACTGCAAGTTCCACTGTCTTATGAATGGATTTTTCACCAAATTCCCTGGCAAGCTCATAATGTGGTATGGCACCAACACAATCTGCTCCCATTTTAAGTGCCTCCTCCACAAGCTCATCACCGCCTTTGTAGGCATACATCCCCTCCTGCGGAAAAGCCACTATCTGTATATCTATCAAGTCCTTCAATTCTTCCTTAACCTCAAGCATAGCCTTAAGGGAGGTAAGCTTCGGATCCGTAACATCGATATGGGTGCGAAGTGCCTGTACCCCGTGAAGCATTTCTTTTTTTATTCCGGCCCGAACCCGTTCCTTTACGATATCAACCGTTAAATGATCCTTCGACTCACTCCAGCGCTGAATACCCTCGAACAAAGTTCCCGAACTGTTTACCTCGCCAATATTCGCTGTAAAAACATAATCCAGATGAATATGCGGATCCACATATGGTGGTATTACAAGATTCCCCTCCAGGTCAATTTCCTCGTCTACAGCCGGGAGTTTTGCACCAATCTGCGTAGTAATCCCATCCTCTACCATAATTTCCGTTAGTTCCGTATTCCCCTTTAATCGAACATTTTTATATTTTTTCATAATTAAACATCTCCATCCATAATTTATCTGGAAGCCTTCAAGCTTACCCGTTTTGCTCCTGCAAATACAACACCCTCAAGCTCCATGGAATCCTGTATCGCATACACCTGCTCTGCTGAATCTGCTGAAGTCTCCTCCAGTTTCGAAAACACCACATAGGTAAACATACTTCCAATAATTGCGTTGATACTTGAAATACCACGGGCATAGCTGACCATTACTCCACAGAGGAAAGCAAAAAATGCACAATAATTTATGTTTTTAAATTTCTTTGTTGTAAAATCTTCATCATACTCTTTTCGTTTTACAAAAAAGAAATCTGCAATAATCACAGCTCCAAGAGATGGAATAAATCCGCTTAAGAAACTCAAAAACGATGTAAAGTTATTATATAAGATTACCGATAATGCCGTTGCAATAATACCATTTACGATAACAAGCTTTTTCTTCTCAATCTTTGTAATATTGGAAAATGCAAGACTGGCTGCATAGATTGTATTATCATTCGTGGTCCATATATTCAAACCCAGTATAATAATTCCCGGCAATACCAATCCCTGACCAATCATAACATCTGATATATCCGGAAGTCCGTATGCAAGTCCACCAATTGCGCCAAATGCAAACATCATGATATTTCCTACAAAGAAAGCTGCAAGAGTGGAAACAACTGCTATTTTTGGTGTTTTGGAAAATCTGGTAAAATCCGGTGTCAATGTACCACCTGACACAAAAGAACCGACAACCAATGCCAGAGCTACAGTAATTGCCATGCTGTCAGTCTGTGTTATATGAGTAAGTGCCTCTAAGCCACCTGCGTAATTTATGGATATGGATGACGAATAACACCCAAGAACCGCTATGGATGGAACTGCAATAAAACTTAAAATTGCAAGGGATTTTACTCCAAAGTATGCAGAAGCAGTCATCATGGCACCTAGTACGATGATTACAGGCCATAATGGCAAATTAAATGTTGCACATATAGGCTTGGCAAGCATGACAACACTGACACCAAACCATCCAACCTGTGTAAGTCCAAGTATACCGGAAGCAAAATACGAGCCTCTGAGTCCAAATGCATATCTGGCAAGCAAATGTGTGGAAAGAGATGTTTTAGATGAAATATATGCCAGAATCGCTGTATATGTTCCTAATATAAGATCTCCAAGTAATAATACCAAAATCAATGTCTTGAATGTAAGACTGGTTCCTAATTGTCCTCCGGTAAGCATGGTTCCTGTATAGAATGTGAAACCAAGCATGATTACAAGCATAGATGCAAATCCTTTCTTCCCTTTTTCTGCAACCGGAGTAATTGAATAATCGTGATCTTCGTGTGTCTGTTTTGCCATAATGTGTCCTCCTTTTCCCTCGTTACACCTTGTTGTTATTGACAAAAAAAGGATATCACCAGTGTAATGCAACGTCAATGTGTTACGATTTTTTCATCATCCGCAACAACACAAAAAGCATCCATTTGTCTCTCACAGACAAACGGATGCTTTTTGAACATTTTAATAGCTTAATTATATAAACCCATTCGGTTATTCCTCGCTACTTTCGGCAACCTTACTGGCCCTTGCAGCCACTTCTGCTTCCTGGACATCATTTGGTGCCTGTTCATACCTTGCAAATTCATAAGAGAAATCTCCACGTCCACCGGTAATGGAACGGAGCACCGTACAATAGCCAATCAACTCCATCATCGGAATATCCGCTTCAATCATCTGTTTTCCCTTGCCGACCAGATTCATGCCGAGCACACGTCCACGGCGTTTGTTCAAATCACCCATTACATCACCGGTAAAGGACTCCGGCACCGTAACCTTGAGACTCATAATCGGTTCTAACAGGACAGGACTTGCACTCATAAATCCTTTCTTAAATGCCTGGATGGTTGCCATCTTAAATGCCATTTCAGAAGAATCCACGGAATGATAGGAACCATCATATAACACAGCCTTGATTCCTACCACCGGATAGGCTGCAAGAGGTCCCTTTGCTACGGATTCCTGAAGACCCTTTTCCACTGCCGGGAAGAAGTTCTTTGGCACGGCTCCTCCAACCACTTCCTGTTCAAATACATATGCTTTTTCATTATCTCCGGATGGTCCAAAACGCATCTTCACATGGCCATACTGCCCATGTCCGCCGGACTGCTTCTTATATTTGTATTCCACATCGGATGTCTTTTTGATAGTTTCCCGGAAAGCAATCTTTGGTTTACATAATGTAATCTCGCATTTATACTCATTCAACAGCCGGCTCTGGATAATCTCAAGCTGCTGTTCCCCAATACCATATAACAGTGTCTGCCCATTTTCCGTATCGCTGACCACTTTCAAGGTCTGGTCTTCGTGGGTCAGCTTTTGCAATGCCTGCGCCACCTTATCAATATTCGCCTTATTCGGAACCTTGTAGCGCATAAAGGTATATGGTTTAGAGATTTCAAATTTGCCATATTCAATCACGGTGGCTTTTGTAGATAAGGTATTACCGGTTCTTGCCGCGGTAAGCTTTGCGATGGCACCAATGTCTCCGGCATGGAGCTCCGGTACTTCAATCGGCTTACTGCCCTGTAATACATAAAGCTTATTTACCTTTTCTTCTATATCCTTATCCTTGTTGTAAATGATATCATCGGATTTGAATACACCGGAACATACCTTAATCAGGGAATATTTTCCGATAAATGGGTCCACAATGGTCTTAAACACATAGGCGGATTTTGCCTTGGAAAAATCGTAGTTTGCCATAAAGACTTCGTTGGTCTTCATATTGAATCCGGCAATTTCCTTATTCTCCGGACTTGGCATATATTTTACAATATCATCCATCAATGCATATGTACCCTGGCATAATGTATTAGAACCCATGGTAATCGGCACAATGGAACCATCTAACACATTCATCCGCAGAGCAGAACGAATTTCATTTTCCGAAAATGTATCCCCGTTAAAATACCGCTCCATGAATTCTTCACTGGTCTCTGCAACCGCCTCCATTAATGTATCCCTGTATAACGCAAGATTGTCTTTACTGTAATCCGGAACCTCGCAATCAACGACCTCTTTTCCCTGCCAGCGGTTTGCATTCTCACTGATTACATTGATGTATCCCACAAACTTTTCATTTTCACGGATTGGAAAATGAAACGGTGCAATCTTCTTTCCGTACATCTCCGTCAATGACTCCACAACATTCTTAAAGGAGGCATTATCCGCATCCATTCCCGTAACATAAATCATCCGCGGAAGCTTATATTTCTCACATAGTTCCCATGCCCGTTCTGTACCTGCTTCCACACCAGCCTTACCGGACACAACAATAATCGCTGCATCTGCGGCACTGACAGCCTCTTCCACTTCTCCAATAAAGTCAAAATAACCCGGCGTATCCAATACATTAATCTTTGTGCCATTCCACTCAATCGGAACAACCGTGGTACTGATAGAAATCTGGCGTTTCTGCTCCTCCTTACCAAAGTCACTGATGGTATTACCATCCTCCACTTTCCCCATTCTGGATGTAATACCTGCCAGATATGCCATGGACTCCACCAGACTGGTCTTTCCAGAACCACCGTGTCCTAATAACACTACATTTCGAATCTTGTCAGTCGTATAAACATTCATAGCTGCTACCTCCCAATTCATTTTCAGAGAACTTTTATCGGACTTTTCCCCGCCGGCACCCCATTTTCGTTCATCTATATTCAATTTTACTTCAAATTGTCTGTATATTCAAGATAATATGTATAATTTGTACGATTAATTTATGCCTATATAGAATTATATGCATTCGGCACCATACACTTTCCCATCTTTCATTCTCCCTCAAACACTCTTCTTACTGCTTCCCGATACTCCTCCGGCCGATTGGCTTTTTTTACTTTCTTTAATCCTTTTTCTGCGTCCGGAAACATCTTCCCCAGATAAAACCACACTTCCTTCATCTTAAAAAGGGCATCTTTTTCACTGTTCAAAGCCTCCCGGTAACCAGCATACAGCCTGTCATGATATTCCCTCAATTCCTCTGTCTCTGTCCGCTGTCCGGTATGTATCTCCCGTAAAAGTCCTGGATTTGCCACTATCCCTCTTCCAAGCATAATCCTCCTCACAGCCGGAAAACGTACATGAAACTTTTCATAATCTTCCTTTGTAAAAATGTCACCATTATAGCATACCGGATGAATACACTGTTTTAGTGCCTCTTCAAACACCTCCCAGTTGGGATGATTGTTATAATAATCCTTTTGTAAACGCGGATGAATAATCACTTCAGATAATGGATACCGGTTATATACCTTTATAATATCCTCAAATTCTTCCGGGAACTCCATTCCAATCCGGGTTTTTACTGATATCCGAAACTGCTTATCCTCCGGCATTCTGGAAACCTCCTCAAAAACCGTTTCAAAGAATTTGTCTAATATTCCCGGCTCCTCCAAAAATCCACTTCCCTTTTTCTTTGATACAACGGTAGCTGCCGGACATCCCAGATTCAGATTTATCTCACGATATCCTGATTCTGCTAACATATTACAAGTAGTAAGAAACTGTTCCGCATCATTGGTAAGAATCTGCGGCACCACATACATTCCTTCATTATGTTCCGGTGCCACCTCTTTCCGCTCCCTTGTTTTCAATATTTTTTTCTTGGTAGGTGCTATAAATGGAGTAAAATATTTATCCATATCTCCAAACATGGCATGGCACACATTCCGATATACATATCCGGTCACCTCTTCCATGGGAGCTAAATAAAATTGCATCTTTTCTGTCTCTAAATTACTCACAAATTCTCTCCTTTTCTTCTATGGCTTTCTTTAATGCATTCAACACTCGCTTCTTATCCGTACTCCAAAGAGGCGCAATCAGTTTTTTCTTATCCCCGTCTCCCGTCATGCGGTGAATCACCATATCTTCCGGCAGCAGAGCAATACAGTCTGCCACCAGCTTCACATACTCCTCCATCTCCAATGTCCGGAAAGTCCCATTGTTGTATTCCGTCTCCAAATCCGTTCCACGTATCACATGCAGCAGTTGTAACTTGATTCCATCTGCACCGCTTCTTCCAACATAGGAAACGGTTTCCTTCATATTTTCCTTTGTCTCACCGGGAAGCCCCAAAATCACATGTACAATCACCTGGATTCCAATTGCCTTTAACTTCCTTAACGCCTCATCATATACAGAAAGGGGGTATCCTCTCCGAATATACACTGCTGTCTCTTCATGAATGGTCTGTAATCCAAGCTCTACCCATACCGGCTTTATCTGGTTTAGTTCCTGCAGCAGAACCAACACATCATCCGGCAGACAATCCGGTCTGGTAGCAATGGAAACCGCCACCACATCCGGGTGCTGTATTGCCTCCTCATAGACCTTGCGGAGCCGCTCTACCGGAGCATAAGTATTGGTAAATGCCTGAAAATATGCAATATACTTTCCATTTTGAATCTTCCCTTCCAGACGCTTTTTCCCCTTTTCAATCTGGCTGGTAATAGAATCTCTCCGGCTTCCCGCAAACTCCCCGGAACCTGTCCCGGAACAGAAAATACAGCCTCTCGTGTCCAATGTACCATCCCGGTTTGGACAGGTAAATCCACCATCTAATGCTATCTTATATACTTTTTCTCCAAAGGTATCCTGCAGATACCGGTTTAATGCGTAATACTCCATACCTGACTTTCCGCCAACCTTCATACAAATATTACTTCACTGCAATCGAGTAGGCTGACCCCTACTCGACGTGCAATCAATGACATCTCGCCTATCGGCTTGATGAACATTGGTCGTCATATAGAAATTTGTGCAAGCACAATTTCTGCATGACGGCTTATTGCACAAAGAACCGGACAGAAATAGTATCTATCCGGTTCCCTTTACTTTTGCAAACATCCTCATTATGCAAATATATTATTCCATTATTTCTTCCTCTGATGAACCGTCCCACTCTGTTCCATCAGAAGTCTGCACATCCTCATCATCTCTTAAATGATACTCTTCCACAGTATTCTTCAATGCATTTGCACAGTTAATCAGTTCATCACTGATTGCCGCATTCTCCTGAGAAGTTGCTGCATTAGAATCAATAATGGATGCAATATCATGAATACCCTTTTGAATCTCCTCTACTGCTCCTGCCTGATTCTTAACAAATCCGGTGATCTGCATAATGTCATCATTGGATTTCAGAGAATTATTGATACCTGTCTGTAATGTTGCAGATGTCTTATCCGCCAATTCTTTACCAACATCCACCGCATGCATGGAATTTTCGATTAATTTTGTAATAGTCTCTGTTGCCTCTGCCGAAGCCGCAGCCAGTTTGCTAATCTCATCTGCCACAACTGCAAAGCCCTTACCTGCTTCCCCAGCTCTTGCTGCCTCAATAGAAGCATTCAATGCCAGCAGATTTGTCTCCTCTGAAATATCATTAATGGTGGTGATAATCACACCAATCTCTTTTGAAGTATTCTCAATGGTTTCCATAGCAGAAAGCAGGGACTGCATTTCCTGGTTACCAAGTGCCAGCTGGTTATTGGTAAGTTCTGATACTCTGCTTGCTGCTTCCGCATTCTGGGTAATGCGCTGAATCTGTTCTGACAATACGCCAATATTATCTACCAGACCCTGTACTGCAAGGCTCTGCTCTGTCGCACCATTTGCAACCTGCATCGTACTTTCCTGTACCTGTCCGGAATAATTCACAACAATCTCTGACTGCTCATTTACCTGTCCAAATGCATGGTTTAATTTATCCACAATTGTATTCAGACCATTCTTAATGGCAATAAAAGCACCCTGATATTCCACATTGGAATTCACTGCCAGATTATTATTAGAAATATTATTAACAACGAAGGTAATATCTCCTATGTACGTCTTTAACTGTGACACTGTTTCATTCAGAGATACCGTCAGCATTGCAATCTCCTCCGCCAATGGTTCTTCATTAAATACCACATCCAGATTTCCTTCTGCAATCTCAGTTACCTTCTCACTGATAGAGGTGAGCGGATTAAACCAACGCTTCATTTCTCTATCACAATATCCCCGGATAAATTTTCTAACTACAATCAACAGAATAATCAGTACGATAACCATAATGAATGTTACTTTAATATCTGTTGTTGCCGGCATAACATATATAACCTTCCAGCCTACTGATGAAACTTCAGAAGACATAGCCACCTTCATTCCAAAGGTATAATCATTGATCAGATAACGCTTATTGGTAGTTGTAAGCTTCTTATATTTACCATCTAATGCAGTATCTAAAGTATAGGATGTATCTCCACTCATCAGTAATTCTTCATCCGGATGTGTCAGGATTGTATCCCCGGCAGAAACCAAAAATGCATAGGAATTATCATTATAGCTGTCCTTCATTAAAGACACCATATCATCCATGTATAAATCCATACCACAGACACCTATGAATTCTCCATCCTGCATCATCCTCTTAGCTAATGTGATGCAATATCCTCCTGACTGCTCGTCCAAATATGGCTCTGATACATAAACACCTTCTAATTCCTTTGCCCCTGTATACCATTCACGGGTTCTATGGTCAAAATCCTCTGGTGGCTGCCAGCCCCCGCTCATGACCAGATTCTTGTCATCATATGCCACATAAACTGCTGAAAAGCTGTCATTAGCAGCCACAATGGTATCTACATATTCCAGAGTATCTCTATTCCCCCGGATCTGGCCGCTTTCCATCATCAGTACAAGGCTGTTCAATTGGGAAATATCCTTATTAAACTGCTCATTTACCTCACTGGTATATTCCAAAACAGTGGCCTTCATCCGATATTTGCTCACTTCTGTAGAATAACCTATAGTAATGATAATTGCTGCCAAACCAAGTCCTAATAACAGCAGGCTTACCATCTTCATTATAATTTTGCTGATTCGATTTACGTATGACCCCTGCATATGCTACCTCCTTAAATATCAATGCCTTTATTTTACAACATATTATATTTTGTTGCAAGTAGGTTTCAAATCTATTATAATTTATATTAACATATACAAAGGAGTAAATGAAACATGTCAAACACTTATTTAACCGGAGAACAGACGAAGCGCAGAATCCTAAAAGAAAGTAAAAAACTGTTTTACAAAAATGGTTTTCATGATACTACCTATAACGATATCAGTGCAGCGGCCAAGATCAATCGTGCTTTGATTCCATATCATTTCCAAAGCAAGCAGATTCTTGGCAAAGAAATCTATGAAAAAATCATGGCAGAATTTACAGATACCATTGACACTCTGTTGGACATCAGCCAGTTTTCTTCCGACTTTGCCTGTGTTTTTCACACAGTTGCATATTACCGCCTGCTGCATAATGAACATTTTTCCCGATTTGTCTACCAGCTTCTGGCAGAAGACAACACTTCCCTATTTGATACCGAAAGTGAAAAACAGCAGATTATAGGATTGGGCAGCAAATTTTCCCAGTTAGACGATAGCACTTTGGATACTCTGGCACGTATACAGATTGGAATAAAGAAAGAAATGATACAACTCATACAGGATTCCGGAAATACCATAGATGCCGATGAACTTGCGGCTATGCAGCTTAATATGATCATGGGCTATGCCGGATATTCCAGAAAAAAAATTGATGAACTTTTTAATGCTGCCGTCGAAGTTGTGAATCTGCTTTCTTTTCATTTTAGCAGCAGTTTTTCCGTAGAAGTTACATATAAATAGACATACAAAAATACACAAATTTGCCCTGGTTCTAGCTGAACATCATTACAAATTTGTGTATTTTATTGCTCATTTTTATTTTATAGGAAAACCTGTGATTAAATCTCCACATCCAAAGAGTAATCTACCCCCTCTACCCTGAATCCAAACATCTGATAAAAATCCGTCCAATACCCTTCTGTATCTGCCAGTTTCAACAGATTATCACTGTCAATCTGCTCCCAGATATCCATAACCTCTTTCTGAACATCCTCACGCATTTCCCAATCATCCACATGGAACATGCCATCTGCTTCCACAATTTCGCCCTGTGTTCCAAATACTTTATCATTATACAAACGATACATCTGCTCAATACAGCCCTCGTGGATATTCTTTTCCTTCATCACCTTATACAATACAGAAAGATAAAGCGGTACAACCGGAATGGCGGCACTCGCCTGGGTAACCAGCGCCTTATTAACGGATACATAGGCACGGATTCCTTTCTCCTTCTGCTTATCTGTAATGGCTGCAGCACTCTCTGTCAAATGATTTTTTGCCATACCAATGGTTCCCTCATGGTAAATCGGATAAGTAAGCTTCGGTCCTATATAGGAATAAGCAATGGTAACTGCATTGTCCGCAATAACATCCGCCTCAACCAATGCGTCAATCCAATCTATCCAGTCCTCACCACCCATAACCTTAACAGTTGCTGCAATCTCCTCCTCTGTAGCAGTGGAAATAGTAGCTTCCGAAATGGTATTATCCCGCAGATTCCAGTTTTTCTGGGTAAATGGCTCCCCAATTGTCTTTAAAGATGATACATATGTTGTTCCATCCGGTGTCGTTCTTCTAGGAGAAGCCAAGGAATACACAACCATATCTACTTTTCCCAGATCTTCCTTTATGGTCTGGATTACCTGATTCTTAATCTCAACTGAAAATGCATCTCCGTTAATGGATTTTGCATATAATCCCTCATCCTTTGCCGCCTGATCAAAAGCCCTCGTATTATAATATCCCGGCGTAGCTGTCCTTTTTCCACTTGCTTCCTTGTCAAACAATACTCCAATAGTAGCTGCACCCATTCCAAATGCTGCAGTGATACGGGAAGCAAGACCATAACCGGTAGATGCTCCAATCACAAGCACCTTCTTAGCACCGTCTATTTTACCTTTCTTTTTTACATATGCAATCTGTCTCTCAACATTTTTTTCACAGCCTGTCGGATGTGCTGTTGTACAGATAAACGCCTTCACCTTCGGTTCAACTATCATTATATCCTCCCTTCCGTGGACGTTCATTTCAAATCACGTCCAATATCAGACTTTTGTCCATAATTAAAAAACGAAAACTGACGGCGTATCTACCGCCGTCAATTTTGTAATAAACTAAATATCATATTATACTGTATTCCTGATTTTGTCAAATAGCAAACCATATTATAACGGTTATTCATCCTGCCAGATATATCCAATGCGGCCCAGTAACAGCTTATAATGTACAGATATCCACAAGTGTCAGATGCTCTTTGTTTGCTTTTTCCAGAGATGTCAGTAATGCATCTGCAGTATCCAGACTGGTAAGAACCGTAACACCTGTCTCAATAGCATGACGACGGATAATAAATCCATCCTTACTCCGCTCAATACCCTGTGCAGGCGTGTCAATGATCAAATCAATCTCATGACTTAAAATCAAATCCAACAGGTTTGGCGAAGGGGCTTCTACCTTATTAATCGGTTTAGCCGGAACACCATTTTCATTTAAGACACGGCAGGTACTTCTGGTGGAATATATCTCATATCCCAGTGCCGCAAAACGTTTACCAATCTCCACTGCATCCAGCTTATCAGAATCCCGAACTGTAAGCACCATTTTCTTATGCTTTGGCAGATCTACACCATTTCCTAAGAATGCCTTATAAAGTGCTTCATTAAAATCTTTTGCTATACCAAGACACTCGCCGGTGGATTTCATTTCCGGTCCAAGACTGATTTCAGCACCCCGAAGCTTTTCAAAGGAGAATACCGGCATCTTCACAGCAAAATACTCACTCTCCGGCTGCAAGCCTGGCTCGTATCCCAGATTTCTGATTTTCTCACCGATAATTACCTTAGAAGCAAGGTCCACAATCGGGATTCCGGTTACCTTACTGATATAAGGTACAGTTCTGGAAGAACGAGGATTTACCTCGATAACATATACTTCATCCTGATATACAATAAACTGGATATTGATTAGGCCAATTACATGAAGGCTTGTTGCAAGCTTTCTGGTATAGTCTTCCAATACTCTCTTAATCTTATCAGAAAGACTTCTTGCAGGATATACGGAAATACTATCACCGGAATGGATACCTGCACGCTCCACATGTTCCATAATACCAGGAATCAGGATATCCTCTCCATCACAAACTGCATCTACTTCAACTTCTTTTCCCATTAAATATTTATCTACAAGAATTGGATGTTCCTGTACAGTACGATTGATAATCTCCATAAATTCTACGATATCCTCATCGCATATAGCAATCTGCATTCCCTGTCCACCTAATACATAGGAAGGTCTTACCAAAACCGGATAGCCCAGTTCATTCGCTGCCTGCAATGCTTCCTCACAGGTAAATACGGTCTTACCTGCCGGTCTTGGAATACAGCACTTCTCCAGAATCTCATCAAACAACTCCCTATCCTCTGCAGCATCCACATTCTCTGCAGATGTACCAAGAATCGGAACTCCCATCTTAAGCAGATCCTCCGTCAGCTTAATGGCTGTCTGTCCACCAAACTGTACTACAGCTCCATCCGGTTTTTCCAGATTCACAATGGCTTCCACATCCTCTGCGGTAAGCGGCTCAAAATAAAGCTTATCAGCAATATCAAAATCGGTACTTACTGTCTCCGGATTATTATTTACAATAATGGTCTCGTATCCACTTTCGGAAAGTGCCCATGTACTGTGAACAGAACAATAGTCGAACTCTATTCCCTGCCCGATGCGGATTGGACCGGAACCCAATACCATAACCTTCTTTCTGGTTCTGGTTGCATCCACCTCACACTCTCCATCATAACAGGAATAATAATATGGTGTGCTTGCCTCAAACTCTGCCGCACAGGTATCCACCATCTTATATGCCGGGAAAATGCCGTATTCAAAACGAAGGTCATGAATTTCCTTCTTATCCTTTCCGGTAATCTGGGCAATCACTTCATCCGGGAATTCCAGTCGTTTCGCTTCCTGCATCAGTTCCTTTGTCATCTCTTCTTCTGCCAGACGTTTTTCCATATCCACAATATTATGGATCTTATCCAGGAACCATAAATCAATCTTTGTAATGTCCTGAATCTCTTCTAAAGAAATGCCACGGCGGATAGCCTCTGCCACCACAAAAATACGCCGGTCATCCACACGATGCAGTTCCTCATGAATCTCCTCTAACGGACGTTCACTCAAATCTTCATAAATCAGGCTGTTCACATGCTGCTCTAAAGAACGGAGTGCCTTCATCAATGCACCTTCAAAATTGGTACAGATACTCATAACTTCACCAGTTGCCTTCATCTGTGTGGTAAGCTTACGACTTGCTTTGATAAATTTATCAAAAGGAAGTCTCGGAATCTTAACGACACAATAATCCAATGCCGGCTCAAAACTCGCATAGGTCTTTCCAGTAATTGCATTCTTGATTTCATCCAAATGATACCCTAATGCAATCTTTGCAGAAACCTTTGCAATGGGATATCCGGTTGCTTTCGAAGCCAATGCAGAAGAACGGCTTACACGAGGATTTACTTCAATAACACAATATTCAAAAGAGGTAGGATTCAGTGCAAACTGCACGTTACATCCACCTGTAATCTTTAACTCAGAAATAATGTTAAGGGCAGAACTTCTAAGCATCTGGTATTCCTTATCCGCCAGAGTCTGGGAAGGTGCCACCACAATGGAGTCACCGGTATGCACACCCACCGGATCCAGATTTTCCATGTTACATACACAGATTCCCGTACCGTTTGCATCCCGCATAACCTCATACTCAATCTCTTTCCAGCCTGCGATACAACGCTCCACTAAAACCTGTCCCACACGGGATAAACGAAGACCATTTTCCAGGATTTCAATAAATTCTTCTTCATTAGCTGCAATACCTCCACCGGAACCACCTAATGTATATGCCGGACGAAGCACTGCCGGATAACCAATCTCTTTCACAAATTCCAGACCGTCTTCCACGTTGGTAACCACTTTGGAAGGTGCTATTGGTTCGCCAATTTTCTCCATGGTTTTCTTAAACTCATCTCTGTCCTCAGCCTTTTTAATTGTCTTTGCGGAAGTACCAATCAAACGTACATTATGCTGGCGAAGAAAACCGGATTCCTCTAACTCCATGGCAATATTAAGAGCTGCCTGTCCTCCTAATGTAGGAAGAATACTGTCCGGCTTCTCCTTTATGATAACTTTCTTAACGATTTCCGGTGTTAACGGCTCAATATATACTTCATCAGCAATATTTTTATCTGTCATAATCGTAGCCGGATTGGAATTGATCAAAATAACAAAAATCCCTTCTTCTTTCAGGGCACGACATGCCTGTGTACCTGCATAGTCAAACTCTGCTGCCTGTCCGATTACGATAGGACCGGAACCAATTACTACTACTTTTTTAATGTTTGGATTCTTTGGCATTATTTAGACACCTCCATCATATTTATAAACTCATCAAATAAATAGTTTGTATCAAGAGGTCCTGCACAAGCCTCCGGATGGAACTGAACAGTCTGAACATTCTTTCCGAGATAGTGAACGCCCTCCACCGTTCCATCATTTACATTGACAAAACTTACCTCTGCAATATCTCTGTCGATGGTAGCTTCCTTCACCATATAACCATGATTCTGAGTAGAAATGTACACCTTACCGGTCTTTAAATCCTTAACCGGATGATTTGCACCGCGGTGTCCATATTTCATCTTTTCTGTATCTGCCCCATTGGCAAGAGCTAAAAGCTGGTGACCAAGACAAATTGCAAAAATCGGAACTTTTGTTGCAAATAATTTCTTAATCTCTTCAATCACTTCCACGTTCGTCTTAGGATCACCAGGACCATTTGTCAGCATGATTCCATCCGGATTGTCAGCCAGTATTGTCTCCGCCTTTGTATAGGAAGGATATACAGTAACTTCACAGCCTCTTTTTTGCAATTCACGGATTATATTTTTCTTGGCACCCAGATCAATGACTGCTACCTTAAAACCATCTCCGTCATAATGCAGGATTTCCTTACAGGTTGTAAGACGTACCACATCTCCAATTTTATATTCTTTCAGTCTCGGAATCACTGCATCCAGATTAAAATCAGCATCTGTTGTGATCATTCCATGCATCGTTCCTTTTTCCCGAAGAATCTTGGTAATGGCTCTTGTATCCACTCCCTCGATTCCGGTAATACGATTTGCAATCAGGAAAGTTTCTAATGCTTCCTGGTTTCTAAAATTACTTGGAAGCTTTGCAATCTCTCTTGTAATGAAACCGGATTGCCAAGGCTTATCGGCCTCCATATCTTCAAAACAGATTCCATAATTACCAATCAGCGGATATGTCATACAAACTGCCTGACCCGCATAAGAAGGATCTGTCAAGACCTCCAGATAACCTGTCATGGACGTATTAAATACAATCTCACTGATGATTTCTTCTGTACATCCAACGCTTTTTCCCTCAAAAACATGACCGTCTTCCAGGATTAAAAATGCTTTCATAAGTACCTTCCTTTCCGATTTTTGCCCAAAAAAAAAACCACTAATAAAGCCTATGCTCTTCCATAGGTGGTTCTTTTTCTCATCATTTTCTTCTCAAATTGTAAAGATTCTAACACACTTTTTAACCTTTGACAACCCCCCTTTTGCATATTTTTGCATAATGTTATTTTCTGCCTTTACGAACTTCCTCCTCTGCTTTGCTGAAACGACAGCCACAATAATCCTGCCGGTATAAATGATACTGCTCTGACAGCTCTATAGAACGCTTATAACCGTTTTTCTTTTTGAAATCTGCATACAGATAGACAACCCCACATTCCTGCTCCAAACGCCCACCAATTTCATTGAGCCAATCTGCATTTTTATACGGACTGATTGACAGTGTTGTGGTAAAATATTCAAATCCTCTTTCTTTTGCCAGCATTGCTGTTTTTTCCATTCTAAGACGATAGCAGGCATAGCATCTTGCACTCCGCTCTCCAAGATGCTCCAATCCTTTTATTGCATGATCAAATTCGGATGGATCATAAATTCCTTCCAAAAACGAAACCTCATGATCTACCGGCAATGACCGTATCAAACGTTTTTGCTCGGCTACCCTCTTTTCATATTCAGTCTGTTCTGAAATATTCGGATTATAATAAAAAATAGTGATAGCGAAATAGCTGCTTAAATATTCCAGCACATAGCTGGAACAAGGAGCACAACAGCTATGCAAAAGCAGAGAAGGTACATTTCCTGTCACTTCTGTATCTTTCTTAATTCTTTCCAGCATCTGCTCTAATTTTATCTGAAAATTGATTTTTCCGTTCATTTTATGCTCCCTCTTATTCATATTCACCAATAAAAAAATATGGACATTTATGACTTGTGTATATTTTTGTGCAACATTACCAATTGACTTTGTATACAATAAACAATATACTATTATTAAAAGAACATATATAATTATGTATAGATTATGGCGAATTGTCAATTCAATTTTTTAACAGGAGGTGTCTCATATGACAGTCGAGCAGGCAGTTAAGAAGTATAAGCTTGAACCACTTAATGTATATACAGCTAAGGCAAAAGCAAAGGAACTTAACGTAGAAGAAGTATTGTATATGAATGTCCAGAAGAACAAGTACGCATACATAGTAAAGGACGGTGCAAGAGGATATGTTCTGTACCAGGACGAGATGAGTTTCTACACAAAGATGTATAAGGGTCTTAAGATGACTCCGCTTGAGCCTTAATTTATTATAAGAATCAGAAACATATTGACAATTTCAGACTGGTATCCGGATTTACATACCTCATATGGTAATGTCCGGATGCCAGTTTTTTTGTTTTTTACAGCCATTCTCTGCCAGTATAAAAATTCTCTCTTTTCAAATACTATTTATATCCCACCAAATTTTTTCAAACGAAAACCATACACCACTAAATGAAATGAGGTTATCAGATGAACTCAAACAAAAACAATCGAAAAGAATATGCACTGGCATTTTATAAATATCTGTTTCTTTTTTTAGTCGGAGGATTTTCATATTTCTATATTGAAATTCTTTTTCGTGGATATTCCCATTTTTCCATGATCATTTGTGGTGGGCTTGCTTTTATATTTTGTGGACTTATCAACCAGCTTATGCACTTTCGTATTTCATTGATTGCGCAAATGATCTTGTCAGCTGTCATTATAACCGGTCTGGAATTTGTTACAGGATATATCGTTAATATACGACTGAATTGGAATGTATGGGACTATTCCGGTATGCCTTATAACCTGTATGGCCAGATATGCCTGGCATATTCTTCCATATGGCTTCTTCTCTCCCTTGTATGCATCTTCACAGACGATTTTATACGTTGGAAAGTATTTGATGAAGAAAAACCTCAGTATAAATGGTTCTAAAACAATGAGAAACACGCTTTGCGAGTTTCTCACGTTCGTGGACGGCGCCAAATTGGGATGCAGGCATTCCAGATTGGCTTATGCCGACCGCACTAATAAGAGCCAGACTGGAATGCCTGCATTCCAATCCGGCTCTGCCTGCTAACAGGAAAATCGCAATGTATATTCCTGATGGATTTTATATCAGAATATGATTACATCATACCCATTCCGCCACCCTGCATTGCAGCAGCATTTGCAGCGGCACTATCATCCTTGATATCAGCAACAACAGATTCTGTTGTCAGTAAAGTAGAAGCAACTGAGGTTGCATTCTGTAATGCAGAACGTGTAACCTTAACCGGATCAATGATTCCTGCTTCAATCATGTTAACATACTTCTCATTTAAAGCATCGAATCCAACACCTGGCTCTGCCTCTCTTACGTTATTGATAATAACAGCACCTTCCAGACCTGCATTACCTGCAATATGGAACAATGGAGCCTCTAATGCCTTTAAGATGATTTCTGCACCGGTTCTCTCATCTCCAGATAATTCTGCTGTTAATTTAGCAACTTCCTTGCTTGCATGAATGTAAGCGGAACCACCACCTGCAATGATACCTTCCTCCACTGCAGCTCTTGTTGCAGCTAAAGCATCTTCCATACGAAGCTTAGCTTCCTTCATCTCTGTCTCTGTAGCAGCGCCTACACGGACAACTGCAACACCACCTGCTAACTTAGCAAGTCTCTCCTGTAATTTTTCTTTATCAAATTCAGATGTTGTCTCTTCAATCTGAGACTTGATCAGGTTCACTCTGCCTTCAATTGCTTCAGATGAACCGGCACCGTCCACAATAATTGTATTCTCTTTCTCTACTCTGACACTCTTAGCACGGCCAAGGTCATCTAAAGTAGTTTCTTTCAGATCCAATCCTAATTCATCTGTGATCACCTTACCACCTGTAAGAATAGCAATATCCTCTAACATAGCCTTTCTTCTGTCACCATAGCCAGGAGCCTTAACACCTACTACCTGGAATGTACCACGAAGCTTGTTAAGAATTAAGGTAGTCAATGCTTCCCCTTCAATATCCTCAGCAATGATCAATAACTTCTGTCCACTCTGTACAATCTGCTCAAGAATTGGTAAGATATCCTGGATATTAGAAATCTTCTTATCTGTAATCAGGATATATGGATTATCAAGTTCAGCTACCATCTTCTCCATATCTGTTGACATGTAAGCAGAAATATAACCACGGTCAAATTGCATACCTTCTACCAGGTCAAGCTCTGTCTTCATGGTCTTAGACTCTTCAATTGTGATTACACCATTGTTGGAAACCTTCTCCATGGCATCTGCTACCATAGAACCTACATTCTCATCACCAGCTGAGATAGAAGCTACTCTTGCAATCTGCTCTTTACCGCTGATGGTTTCACTCATATTGGTAATTGCTTCTACTGCTGTATCGCAGGCCTTCTTCATACCCTTTCTCAAAATGATCGGATTAGCACCTGCTGCTAAATTCTTCATACCTGCATTGATCATAGCCTGTGCAAGAACTGTTGCGGTTGTTGTACCATCTCCAGCTACATCATTTGTCTTAGTAGCAACTTCTTTTACAATCTGTGCACCCATATTCTCGAATGCATCCTCTAATTCAATATCCTTTGCAATCGTAACACCATCATTGGTAATAAGTGGTGTACCAAAGGATTTTGCCAAAACAACATTTCTTCCTTTTGGTCCTAATGTTACTCTAACAGTGTCTGCTAACTGGTTCACACCAGACTCTAACGCTTTACGGGCATCTACGCCATATTTAATCTCTTTTGCCATGTTTAAAAACCTCCATATTGTTTATATATTTACTATTGTGTTCATCTTAACACCCATGCAGCTTCAATGCGTTATTTATCTAATAGGAAATGATTACGCCTCTACTACTGCATGTATATCATTCTGCTTTACAATAATGAACTTATCACCGTCTAACTCCACATCATTACCGGCATAACGGGAATAAATAACCTTATCGCCCACCTTAACCTGCATCTCAACCTTCTCACCATCTACTACAGTTCCTGGTCCTACAGCAACAACCTCAGCATACTGTGGCTTCTCCTGAGAAGATGTTGGCAATACAATACCAGACTTGGTAGTCTCTTCTGCTACACACTCTTTTAATACAACTCTGTCACCTAATGGTACTAACTTCATATTGATTTCCTCCTTTTATTCGGCTCTGTGTCAGCCGTTTGCTTTCTTTCCTATCGTTAGCACTCATCCCGATTGAGTGCTAACATATTTTTATTTTACCCTATTCTGGAAAAAAATCAACCCCTATTTTAAAAAAAATTGTGATGATTCTGTTAAATTTAGCTCTCCATATTCATTTTAT
>JBJEJE010000151.1:0-1576 GCA_051877755.1 Lachnospiraceae bacterium
TCCTTTCCATAAACTTTATGCGGCATAAGGCGATGCCTGTGCCGGGTTTTGATATTGTCCGTTTTGTTGGATTCTTTGAGATTGTTGTTCTGCATAAGCCCGCTTCCCATTTGAAATAAGGGAAGGTGCCATACAGGATTCCCAGTTGGTAATGTAAGAATCCGTGCGTTTTAGTAACGTATACAGGTCCATGTCCGTTAGCTGGATAAAGGCGTTCTTTTCTAAAATAAAACTCCCGGATTTCATATAAGAGCCGCCATTCTGATTTTTGACCTTGATGCCTTTGCCATTTACAATCTGAATCCGCCAGGGGCTTTTCATCATCCGCCCGTTCTGGTCATTTACATGCCGGGAAATAGAAAATTGCTGTGCAATGGAGTAGCCCTGGGCATCAGGGTTTCCGTATATTTTGCTCAGCGACCATTCAAATTCCTGGAAGCCGGCAGTGATCCTGGTTAAGAAAAACTGGATCTGTTCCGGTGCCAGATTGAACTGGACGATGATATTTTTATTTCCCGTTCCATTGGAATAATCCTGGATCGTGATTCCAATCAGGGAGTTGACATTATGACCGTTTTCCTGGTACTCACCTTTGGCATGTATCTGAGCATAACTGGTCAGTGGTGCATACCTAAGCCTGTCATAAACAGCAATGAGTTTGCGATCCGTTTGTACTTTATAGATCTGCTCGGAGATCCGTGGTGGTTGATTCTGATTCATAGCTTTTCCCTTCTTTCTACTTCAGGTATTGTTTCACTAACAGCGTCATGTTTTTTGGTAAGTCTTCCAGTTTTGTAATATCCAGAAAGCCATTCTGATAGATTCGCTTAATATTTTCCTTATCATCTCCGATTGCTGCAGCAAAGAGTTTGATTCCTTTTTTGGAATACTCCTTTTTAATGCCACGCAGGTCGGCTTCTGCTTCAGTGCCGTAATAGCCGGTATCTGCAGGCTGTCCGTCAGAAATGATAATCAGAAGTTTCTGCTTTTCCGGACGTTTTGCCAGATGCTCCGCCACAAAGCGAAGGGCAGCACCGTCACGATTTCCGCCTCTTGCTGACATATCCATGAGCCGGTAGCGGTCTGAAGTGTCGATCGAATCAAATTCTGCATAGGAATAAAGTTCTACGCCTCTGCCACCAGTTGAATGGCCATATATAGTAATGGGCACTTGAAGGCTCTGGCAGAAATCATAAAGCACAATGGCCGTCTTTTTCGCATGTGTAATCCGGTCTCCCCAGCTCATTGATCCACTCTCGTCTACCAAAAGTCCTACTGCAAGTTTCTGCTCTTCAGAAGGAAGCCTGGTCCTGGTGAAAAAGGTTCCATCTTCGTGGTGCATTGCACGTGTATCCAGACGTTTTCCAAATTGCAGGTTCTTTAATTTACCGCCCTCACTTTCTTCTTTTAAAAGCGGTGCGATAGACTTCTGTAGGCGTTTAGACGCCCGGATAAGCATTGGTGCTACAGCCTTATATGACTGTTTTAATGAATCCGGTACATATGCTATTCGGTTGATCGTAACATGAACTCCGGTATGAGCATTCCCATAATGGATATCGTTTGCTGCCTTCTG